>CAUJHK010000109.1 GCA_963204715.1 Pseudomonadota bacterium
CTGCGTGGTTGGAAAAAGCCCTTTAAGCGTGAGGTTTATGCCAGACAGCACAACTGGAAAGCGCACCTTCCGCCTTGAGACCAATGATGGTGGCAATGCTTTATATGCGTTTGGCATCTACGAAAATATTCATGGTGGGACATTGAAAATTTTTGGCGAGCCAAAGGGGAATGATTTAAACGGCAATATTTATGGCACAATGCGCATGGAAAACTTTCGCGTGGTTAAAGCGCCCGCGCTGGCCAGCCTTTTAAGCCTGATGAGTCTTTCTGGCGTTGGGCAGCTTTTGAACAACGAGGGGCTTGTTTTTTCCAAGCTGGAATCTGGCTTTGAATGGCGCTTTAGAGATTCAGGAAACCTGCTTGTTATCAAAGATGGCAAAACATCAGGATCTTCTATTGGTTTGACGTTCTCTGGTTACATTGACCGCGGCAAACAAAAGACAGACATTGCCGGCACGATTATCCCTATGACGGAAGTCAATTCCATCTTGTCCAAAATCCCGCTGGTGGGGGAAATTCTGGGTGGCTCTACGGGTTTGATTGCGGCGACATATTCCATGAAAGGGCCATCCAACAACCCGACTGTGAGTGTGAACCCGCTATCCGTTCTTGCCCCTGGAATCATCCGCCGCATTTTGTTCGAAGGCGGGTATGAGCGAAAAATACCTGGCGAAGACGAAGACAAAAAGGCCGAAAAAGACAAGCAGGCAGCACCCGCCAAGCCAGAAGGCGCAGTCAATAAATAGCGTTTTATAAAAGGGCTGTAGGTTAAAAATAACTCTATATCTAAAATTAAAGATAATATCGAAACGAAAGATATGGACGCTCGCGCCTGTTTGGCATTAACATAATAAATGTAGTGCGCGTGGTGTGCCTTTTTAAAAAGCTCCTTGTCTTATGTGACCACCCGCACATGTTTAGCAAATTTTTTTAAAACGTATAAAAAAGTGCCTCTTTGAAAGGCGCGTAAAGAGAAGGGTGGTTTACTATGTCTGTCGATGCTGAAACCTATATTGTAATATCTTTAATGTTTGCTGTCTTTGCGGCTGTGGCCGCTGTTGGCAGCAGTATGGTGCTGGGTGCGGGGTTTGAAAGACTGCGCGCCGGGTTTGACGTGGTGCGACGCCAGAGCGGATTCTTCGCCGATGCCATACACAAACTCGACCAGCGCACTTTAAAACTGGATGAAGAAACGGCAAAACTGAAATCAGGCTTTGTTGACATGGGTGACAGAGTGTCACGCGTAGAAAAACAAACCGTGTTTTTGGGCGATGCTATCAACTCTATTGAACAGCGCATTTTGCAAGGTACGCCTGCACAGACGCCCGCCAAAAATGCAATACGCATGCAACCTGTCCACACAGTTTCGCAAGCCAGAAAAGAAGAGCCAGTCCTGCCAAAAGAGTGGATGGTGACGCCCGTGCGTGAACAGATGAATGACATGCCATCCATTCATGTGGAAAGTGCAACACAAAACATGATGCGCGATTTTGCCGACAATATGATCGAGATGTCAGGCGAGCGCTCAGAGGACTACGAGGGTGGTAGAGAACCCATAGAACCATCAAAAGATGAAACGGCTATGGGTATTACGACACTGATTTCCCGCTACTGGACGGGAGAACAGTCAGGAAGCGGCAAACAGGTGGTTTATCACTAAGCCCCCAAACCCCGCCTTTCCTTCACAAACGCAAGAGCGGAGCCCTTAAAAAGGCTTCGTTCTTTGCTGTTTTTATGGTGACGCACAAACAAAAGATGACACGCCCTGCCATTTCACGTTAAAATAGCCCGTAGAAGGGGATTGTCATTTCATGTGGCTGTTTATCTGGGTCGTATTATCATCCATTGTTCTGGGATCAACGCTGTGGTCACTCAAAATTTTGATGGATCAAAAGAGCGCGTGGGAAAAATTTGCCAAGGCCAAAAACTTTGTGCTGAACAAAGGCACATTCACAGGCCCTGCTGAAATGAACGGCATGATAGGCGCTTACAAATTTTCATTCTTTACCGCAGAACGTGATGGCGAAGACATTAAAAACCGCCGCCTGATGACCGTGTTGGAAATGGATTTGGCTGACGGGCTTGTTGATGGATGCGTTATGGGCACGCAAAAGATGTTGCCCTTCATGCAAAGTCTGCAAAAACTCCACCCCTTTGTTGTTGAAAACGCGCCGTGGGACGCCGCGCATTTTGTATTTGCCCGCAACGATGCCGCCGTAAAGGCGTATTTAACGCCAGAGCGATTGGAAATTTTGACGCAAATCCTAAAAACCAAAAATGCCGATGTTGTTTTGCTGTTTAATGATTCTGAACTTCTGGTGCGCATGGAAACCACAGACCCCATGAAGAATGTTGACAAGCTGGACAAAATTGTAGCCCGTCTGATGACGCTTGTTGACAAGTTGCGTATCACCTCCGATGAACGCACGCGCCTGCAAGCCCTTGCACCGCAAGCACCGCCTGTGCCGAGCACACCCGCGCCTGAGGCGCAATAGGTTTTGCTGGCGGGGACTATTCCTCTTTGGGCGGTCTTTGGTCTTATCTGCGCCGCATCCTCTGCCCTTGTCCTGATTATTCCCGAACGAGTCCAAGGCGCAGGCTTTGCCATAGCTTTTTGGAACAAGGTGGCGGCCTTTTTTATTATGATTCCGTTTGTTGTGTATGCGGGCCTGCCCACGCAATGGGAGTTCTATGCGCTGGTCGCAGCGCAAGCAGGTCTTTGGGCCATCAGCGATGTTATCTTCTTTAAGACTATTCCCAAGGTGGGGGCGGGGGTTGTATCCCGTCTGCTTCCCGCCACGGTCATTGCCACATTCTTTTTGTGGTTCTTGTTTGACTGGCACCTGGTGGGTGAGTATTTAAAAACGCCTGTGCGCAGCGCCCTTGTTGTCGCGGCGTTGTGCGGGTCTATCTATTTTGCCATGCGGTTAAAAAAAGACGAGATTTCATGGGGCGCGGTGCGCATGATGTGGTTTGTTCTGTTCGCCGCCGTCATAGGCCCCATCATGTATAAAATTGTTGCCAATATGACGACCATTGACCAGGGGCCGTTTGCGTATGTGATTGTAGAATCTTTTATCATGGTATGTTTGTGGAGCGTGTTTTATGCTGCCAAAAAACCAATCCCGTTATCGGTGCTTGTATCAAAAAAATCATTGCAAGGCGGCGCTATGGTGGGCGTGGCCATGTGCATTGTATCACTCTCTAAATTTGCCGCCATGCATTACGTGGACAACCCTGGCCTTGTGCCGGCTATCAAATACCTCGATGCTATTATTGTGATGGCATATTACAAACTGGTGGGCCGTATTGAACGCGCGGACGTTGTCGCGGGACTGGGTATTGTGGCCATGGCGGCGGTGATTGTTGTTTTAAAATCTATGCCCGTGGCGTTTTGAACCCTTCAAAAAGATAAAGCCCTACATCCTTGTTCTCTTTGCGCCAGATGACATTATCTATGAAGTAATGATGGACGTTGATAAAAATGATGATCATAAAGAAAAACAGACTGCTGCCAAACACAGCGTGGTTGTAGGGGACAATTTTGTCCAGCACAAAGGGCGCAATGTGAAACGCGCAAAGCCCTATGAAAAGACCCGTGACCACAAAGCGGCGAAAGGGTTTAAACGCAGGCGCGAACGCAAGCCCGCGTAAAGAAAAAACCTGTTCGGGGCTGTTTGTTTTATCCATTGATTCATTCATTTTGTATTTCCAGACAAAGGGAAGATATTGCAAGGAATGAAAAACAGGGATGAGGGCGTTCAACGCTATGTTATGGCTTCGTAAAAACAGCCATATATAGGCAGAAAAATATCCAACTATGCCATTGATGGAAATTTTTTTGGTTTTGATAGCATGCAGCCCCAAGGCAAGAATGGACAGGCATGTTGTCAAAACCAGAAGGGACAACAACAGGTGCAAAAGAGGAGGTGCAATAAAGATGGACGGCACAGGAATGTCACCAATTTCAATTTGTCCGATACGAATGTTAAACAGTGCCCATGTGGACAGCCAGACCATATAGGCGTTGAGCAAAAGAATATTTTTTTCGAAAGATGAGTAAAATATCTTTTTGAGCGCGGACAAGACTATCAACATGCCATAGCCTTGTTTGGCGTAGTGCCATCCCACGCTTAAGACCATAATGTTCCCCGACAGCGCCAGCGCGTGAATATTTTTTGTAACGATGCAAAATAAAAACCACGCCACAAAAATTATGGGCACGACAATGCCTGCAAAAATATAGCGGGCATAAATGTTTGGGTTTTGTTTTTGAGCCTTTAGCTTTTGAAAAAAACCACCATACATAAGCTGGTATGAGTGGATAAAATGCGGATCATTGATAATATAGGCCAGCGCAAGGGAGAGCATAACCGCAGAGTAGGATGGGATATTAAAAAATATAAAGGGCGTTATAAATAAAAAAGACAGCCCGCCCACCAATAAAAAATCCGCAACCGGGGAAACCAGACAGGTTGATTTCAAAGCCCCTGATTGCGGATTCATCGTCATTTAAAATTACTTGGCATCAGCCGCAATTTGCATTTTTATGATTTTGTCCGGGTCTGTCGGTGGCTCGCCACGTTTGATTTTATCAACAAATTCCATGCCTGATACCACTTGTCCCCAAACGGTATATTGGCCGTTCAGGAAGCTGCAATCATCAAAGCAGATAAACCATTGGGAGTTGGCAGAATCTGGCGATTGTGAGCGTGCCGCGCCAATCGCGCCACGTCCGAAGTTATAATCATTAAATTCTGCTTTAAGGTCAGGCAGGTCTGACCCGCCCATGCCTGTGCCTGTAGGGTCTCCCGTCTGGGCCATAAAACCATCTATCACGCGGTGCCAGACGATGCCGTCATAAAAGCCCTTTTTGGTGAGTTCTTTTATGCGCGCGACATGGTTGGGCGCAATGTCTGGCATCAATTTAATGACGACTGTGCCATCCTTTAATTGAAGGTTTATGGTGTTCGCAGGATCAAGGTCTGCGGCGGATGTGGTGGTGGTCATTAAAAATAAACTCCCGATAACAAGGGCTAGTGTCTTCAACATGATGATTCCTTCATAGCTCAGACGTGGGTTGATGGAAGCACTAGACGTGCCACAATGGGGTGAGAATCGCAAGGGGGGGCAGGCGAGTTATTCAGCCGCTATGGTTTCAAACGCGGCGACTGGCAGGTCTTCTTTTATGCGCTGGACGCCAAGCGCGGCGTGATGATCCACAATCATGTCCTTGATGGCACATACGCATGAGCCGCAGCATGGCTTCACCCCGCCAGAGCAGGCCTTGTAAATTTGCGCGGGCGTGTTTCGCACACAAGGGTTTTCAAGCGCCTTGGTGACGTCCTTGTCGGAAAAAGGGTTGCAAAGACATACATACATGTTGTGGCTTTCGTTTTAAATGACTACCAGATGATGTTACCAGAGTTACAATAAGGCAAGTGATAATGATTCGCAAGAAGAAAATGCGAGTTATTCTCATTACTGAATGACATAATATATTTTTGCCTTGTCATTCCGAGCGAAGTCGAGGAATCTTTAAACCTTGAACTGCAAAAGATCCTTCGACTGCGCCTGCATTGGGCAGGCTTCGCTCAGGATGACAGAGGTTAGAAAACTTGTTATAAAACCCCCATGCGCCCCAAAAAATTATCCCGCGTGGAAGAAACCGATTTACCAAGCATCGCCGCATGGCAAAAACTCTTTGACATCGACAATCTGGAATCCCTCATGCAGGGCGCGGCACGGTCAGGGCGGGCCATGTCATACTCCCAAACGCTTGATGCGCTGGGCTATCAATTCTCACGCCCCAAAATGCGGGCGTTGTGCGTGGCGTTGGGGGATGTGGACAGGCGGGCCAAATTACGGGGTGAGCCAGAACTTGCCGTTCTTGTCGTTCGTGCGTCTGACAACATCCCTGGCGCCGGCTGGTGGGCGGTGAATGAGGATGAAAACTACAAAGGCCCGTGGGAGGGCGCAGCGGCGGAAAAATATATCAAGGGGATACAGGAAAGGGCGTTTGGGTATTGGCGGGGGCGGTAGAGTTTTAGTTGTTTTTTTCTAGCTTAGATTTTAAGTTATCAAGCTCTTTTACTATTTTGGTTAATAGCTTGCATAGAGTAACTAAATTTTTTGAAGTAAAGATATGTACCTTTTGTAAATCAACACTAGAGGCTTTTTCTCTAGTTAGCGTGCAACATGTTTTTTGTGTTTCTGGGTCTAAAAACCACAAGCCATGAACTATCACGGCTCTTTTTTCGAAGGCGTCTACAATTGGTTTTTTTAAAGCCTTTATTTTTGGAGCTAATGAGTTGTCTTTTAACTTTGCTAAACCTTCTAATAACTTTAATCTTGGCTGAATGCTCATTGATGATGTTATCAGTCTGCCTTGTGATGAGTTCATACCGAGTAGTAACCATATAATATGTTCTAATAAAGTTTCTATTTGTCCATATTGAGTTACAACGATTCCTATTCCTAAATAGGAATCATCGGGTAGTATTAAAGATATTTTTTTATTATTAATCATCTTTTTATGTTTAAGAAGCATTAAGGCTGTTTTGAGAATTTTTTAAGATAAAAACTCCGTGTCTCTGAGTCTCTGCGTTTATAAATATTTTGACAGTCCCTCTCCCCAACCCTCTCCCTGAAGGGAGAGGGAGTTAAAGGTATATGAGCCTAACCCGCCTCTTGCATATCCGCAGAATCGGAATTTAGTTGGATATATTTATCCAATCCCATATTTTTAATCATATCAAGTTGGGTCAGCAAGAAATCTTCGTGGCCTTCTTCATCTTTTAATATTTGAAGGAATAAATCACGGCTCACATAATCACCCGCTTCTTCGGCGTCTTTGATTCCTGCGCGGTAATTTGCAATGCCTTCTTCTTCCAATTTCAAATCACCCTTTAACGCTTCTTCGACATTTTCGCCGATATAAAGTTTTCCAAGGTCTTGAAGGTTGGGCAATCCTTGCAACAGCAAAACACGTTTAATGAGCAAATCAGCATGATGCATTTCTTCAATGGACTCTTTGTACTCGTGCTTGGCGAGTTTGGTCACGCCCCAATCTTCGAGCATGCGAGAGTGAAGAAAATATTGGTTGATGGCAGTCAGCTCCCCTTTCAGGGCGAGGTTGAGGCGTTTTAAAACTTTTGCGTTGCCTTTCATGGCGTTTCTCCTTTAACGGGGTGAATCTTTAAAATCATTACACAGATAGAACGAAATCACGCCAAGACAAGTTCCATAATGCCCGCGATGTTCTTGATATAATCATCATACACAAAAATTTTGTCCAAATCTTCGGATGTAATTTTTGCAATCACTTCGGCGTCTTGTTTCAGGTGCGACAATAATGTTTCCTTCCCGCGAGATTCCCAAACCTTCATCGCGTTGCGTTGAACAATGCGGTACGCATCTTCACGTGCAATGCCCGCCTGCGTCAATGCCAGCAATGTTTTTTGGGAAAAGACCAGTCCGCCCATTTTTTCCAGATTGTCCATCATGGTATCGGGGTAGACCAAAAGTTTTTCAATCACACCCGCCAAACGCGCCAATGCAAAATCAAGCGCAATGCACGTATCGGGCGCCATAATACGTTCCACCGATGAATGCGAGATATCACGTTCATGCCACAACGCGACATTTTCAAGCGCAGGTATAACCGACGCGCGCACAACACGCGCAAGCCCCGTCAGGTTCTCCGTTAAAATGGGGTTTCGTTTGTGTGGCATGGCGGAGGAGCCTTTTTGCCCAGGCGAGAAATATTCTTCGGCTTCGCGCACTTCGGTGCGTTGCAGGTGGCGGATTTCAACCGCTAGGTTTTCGATGGAGGATGCAATCACGCCCAGCGTGGCAAAGAACATGGCGTGGCGGTCACGCGGTATGACTTGGGTGGAAACATCTTCGGATTTTAAACCCAACTTTGATGCCACATATTTTTGCACCTCGGGTGATACGGTGGCGTATGTGCCAACCGCGCCGGAAATGGAACACACGGCAATTTCTTCGCGCGCGTTGACAAGGCGGGCGCGGGCGCGTTTGAACGCGGCGTAATGCCCGGCGAGCTTAAACCCGAATGTTGTGGGCTCTGCGTGGATGCCGTGGGAACGGCCAATGCACAGCGTGTTTTTATGTTCGATGCTGCGGCGTTTTAATGCGGCCAAAACATCATCAAGGTCTTTGAGTAATATATCGGCGGCCTGCGTCAATTGCACCGAAAAGGCGGTGTCGATGACATCGGACGATGTCATCCCTTGGTGGACGTAACGGGAATCTTCGCCCACAAATTCCGCCACACTGGTGAGGAACGCGATAACATCATGTTTGACCTCGCGTTCAATTTCATCAATGCGGGCGATGTTGAAATTCCCCTTGGCGCGGAGCGATTTGGGGACGCTTGCTGGGACAGTGCCCATATCGGCCATTTTTTCGGCGGCGAGCGTTTCAATTTCCAACCAGATTTTGAATCTGTTTTCGGCTTCAAATATCGCGGCCATGTCGGGGCGGGTGTAACGGGGGATCATTGGTTTTTGCAGTTCCTTTTATGAATGATAGAAGCGTTTTAGCACCAGATGATGGGTAAATCTAGGGTTTTTCTACCTATCCCTATTCCCATTCCCGTCATCCCCGCGCAGGCGGGGATCCATTCTTTTCACCGCCAAGACGCCAAGAGTCTGGCGCGTCATTGCGAGGAGTGTAAGCGACGAAGCAATCCATAAGGTTTAAACACAGAGTCACAGAGGCACGGAGTTTTTGTGTACTGTCATGCCCGCGAAAGCTGGAATCCATGGAGCGTTGCAGAAGCATCGAATAGATCCCCGCTTTCGCGGGGATGACGATGAGGGAAGATTCTTGTTCATTCATGGTTAGAAAAAACTTCGAATCTTCGTTCCTTCGCGTGAAAACCTAAATCAACCCCAGACTTTTAAAACTACTCACGCCCCCACGGGACACAATTAAATGGTCGTGGACAACAATACCAAATGGCGATGCGGCGGCGCAGATTTGTTTGGTCATGTCCACATCGGCCTTTGATGGTGTGGAATCGCCGCTGGGGTGATTGTGCACCAATATAATGGCGGTTGCGCCCAATTCCAATGCGCGCTTCATAATTTCACGCGGATAGGCGGGGGTGTGGTCCACGGTGCCCGAAGCCTGAATTTCATCGGCAATCATTTCGTTCTTTTTGTTGAGGAACAACAGGCGGAAATGTTCACGCCCTTCATTGGCCATCGACGCGGTTAAATAATCCTGCAGCTTCGTCCATGAATTTAAAATGGGCTTGGCCGCCAAATCTTGTTTCATCAAACGAAGCCCCGCGGCGCGCACGGTTTTAATGGCAATGGCTACATTTTCCGACACGCCATCAACGCCCGTTAAATCGGCGATGGATGCATTCATCGCCCCTGCCAAATTGCCAAAGCGGGCAATCAACAATTTTGCAATGGGTTTGACATCACGGCGCGGAATGGCCATGAACAACAAAAGTTCCAGCAATTCATAATCCGGCATCGCATCGGGCGCGGCCAAAAACCGTTCCCGCAGCCTATCGCGATGGCCGAGGTGGTGGGGGGCGTCTTCGGGCTTTTTGGCGGTGTCCATAAGAAATACCTAGCATTTCAAGGCGTTACCACCAAGCGGCTTTTTATTGACATATTAACCATTTTAATCATATACTTGTAATCAATTAAACCCGTCATAAGGACAAGCGATGTCTGTTTACAAAGACCGCATGAAAGAGCAAAACACGATAAAACTTGCGCAGAGTTTTGGCGTGGCGGCGGAAGATGCGCACCGTTTTGGACAATGGCGTAAAGGCTTAGGCTTTGCGAAAGAAGGCTTTGTGTTTGCCGCTGGTGCGGGTGTTCTGATTGGCACGGGCGGCGCGATTGTTCCTGCGTTGGCGACTGCGGCGGCGACAAGTGTTGCGGGTCAAATTGCCATCAATAAATTATTGCCACGCGCATTTTCAAAAACATAACCCGCGCCTTCCAAACTGGATTGCTAATTTTTACGCATAAGGCGGCTTTGTGTATCCTGCTGGTGAAAGGGTGAAGATTTCAAACCCATCGTCTGTGACGGCGAGAGAGTGTTCGAACTGCGCCGAGAGCGTGCGGTCACGCGTCACCGCAGTCCATCCATCTGCCAGCACCTTGGTTGCGTACCCGCCAATGTTTATCATGGGTTCAATGGTGAAAAACATACCTGCTTCCAACACAACATCCGTCCCTGGTTTGCCAAAATGCATCACGCTGGGCGCTTCGTGGAAATTACGCCCAAGGCCATGGCCGCAAAAATCACGCACCACGGAAAAGCGATGGCTTTCGGCCAATGTTTGAATGGCATGGCCAACGTCACCCAATGTTGCGCCGGGCTTGACGGCCTCAATCCCGCGCATCATGCAATCATAGGTCACATCCACCAGCTTCTTCGCCTTCACCGAAACCTTGTCGCCCACCAGATAGGTGCGGGATGTATCACCATACCAGCCATTTAAAATGCAGGTGACATCAATGTTCACGATATCGCCATTCACAAGTTTTTTATCGCGCGAGGGAATGCCATGGCAAACAACATGGTTGATGGAAATGCAAGATGATTTTGGATAGCCTTTATAGCCAAGCGTGGCTGGAATCGCGCCGTTCTTGGTCATAAACAGTTCAATCATCTTGTCCAGCTCTTCGGTGACAGCGCCCGGGACAACGTGGGGGGTAATCATATCCAACGTCTGCGCCGCGAGCCTGCCTGCCGCGCGCATGCCATCAAAATCTATGGGCGGGTGGAGCTCAATTCCATCATGGTTCAAAATAGGTTTTTCTTTGCGGTTGTTCATGCTTTACGTTCCGTTGTCCTTGTAGTGTTATGGACGATACACTATATCCATTCAATAAGTTTTTCGGATATTGGGGAGATTCTATGACAATTTCGGGCGATAAAGACACCTATAGCGCGGCCTTGATAGTGGTGGGGAACGAGGTTTTGTCAGGCCGCACGCAAGATACGAACACAAGCTGGATTGCGGGGCAATTAACGGATATGGGCATAACCCTTCATCAGGTGCGCGTTGTCCCCGACATGGAAGGAGAGATTGTAACCGCCATCCATGATTTAAAAGACGTGGTTGACTACGTTTTCACCACGGGGGGCATTGGCCCTACGCATGATGATATTACGGCGCAAAGTATTGCAAAGGCATTGGGGGTGGAGCTGGAATTGCACCCCGAAGCCTTTCAAACTCTGGTGCGCCATTATGGTGATGAGGCACAGGTTACGCCGCCCCGCAAAAAGATGGCTATGGTCCCCAAAGGCGCAAGCCTGATTAACAACCCCGTGTCGGGCGCGCCAGGGTTTCAAATTGAAAATGTATTTGTCATGGCGGGTGTGCCGAAAATTATGCAGGCCATGTTTGATGATGTAAAAACCAGACTAAAACGCGGCAAGCCGTTTTTATCAAACACGATTTCCTGCTCTTTGGGGGAAAGCATGGTTGCGCATGATTTGGAAGCCATACAAAACAGATATCCATCTGTAAATATTGGAAGCTACCCGCATTATCGCGGTGGCGTTGTGGGGCTGTCCCTGGTTTTGCGTGCAGCGGACAATGACATGCTTCATGCTGCCACGGACGAGGTTGTCGCCATGATTGGCCGTTTGGGCGGGGTGGCCCATGTGCTGTCCACACAATACGCCAGCCCCGCATAAAGGTTCTTGTCAAAAGGGGATTGTGCCGTTATCTTGCCCCCCGCAACTGTTTAAGCGCGGGTATGGCGGAACAGGTAGACGCACAGGACTTAAAATCCTGAGGGAGCAATCCCGTACCGGTTCGATTCCGGTTACCCGCACCATTTTCTTTATATTGCCCTCTTAGTCCAACTCCCCTAAATTCATCTTTATGACGATTGTAAATCAGCTAGAGCGCGGGGCGGAGTTAATCCGCCAATACTGCAAAACCCTGCCCGATAAGCCAGGGGTTTATCGTATGATGAACGCGCGCGGAGATGTTTTGTACGTGGGCAAGGCGCGGGCTTTGAAAAAGCGTGTTGTGACATATTCACGCGTGGATAAACTGCCCAACCGTTTAAAACGCATGGTGTCTGAAACCACCGTGATGGAATTTATTGTAACAAACTCCGAAGTTGAAGCGTTGTTGCTGGAATCCAACCTGATAAAAAAGTTGCAGCCGCGGTTTAATATTCTGCTGCGCGATGATAAATCCTTCCCCTATATTCTTTTGACCAATGACCATGATTTTGCGCAAGTGAAAAAACATCGCGGCGCGCGCGGAGATGATGGGGAATATTTTGGTCCGTTCGCCAACACATGGGCGGTGAACAACACGATTGATTTGTTGCAACGGATTTTCAAGCTGCGAAACTGTACGGATTCATATTTTGCCCAACGCAAACGCCCCTGCCTGCAATATCATATCAAGCGATGCACCGCGCCCTGCGTGGGGCGCATAAGCGTAGAAAATTACGCCAAAAGCGTGGAGGGCGCACGCGAATTTTTGAATGGCAATAGCCGCACTTTGCAAGAGGGTTTTCGCGTAAAAATGGAGGCCGCGAGCGCGGCCATGGATTATGAAGTGGCGGCGGAATATCGCGATAAAATCCGCGCGCTGTCCTCCGTGCAGGTGCATCAGGACATCAATATAGAAGGGATGAATGATGCGGATGTGATTGCGCTTTATCAACGCGAAGGCAAGACGTGCATTCAGGTTTTCTTTTTTCGCGGCGGACAGAATTTTGGGAACAGGTCATACTTTCCGCGCCATGATCAGGACGTATCAGCGCAGACCATTATGGCGAATTTTCTGGCGCAGTTTTATGAAAGCAAACCCATCCCGCGTGAGATTTTGTTGAACATTATGCCTGCCGAGCGTGAATTGATTGAAGAAGCCTTGGCGGTGCGCGAAAAATCTGGCCGCAAAATAAAGCTGTCTGCGCCAGAGCGCGGGCAACGCAAACGCCTGATGGATTTTGTGATGAACAATGCCACACAGGCAATGGAACGGCATATTCTGGAACGCAAGGGGGAGGCGGAGCTGCTGGAAGGTGTGGCGACGCTCTTTGGTCTGGAAGTGCCACCCACGCGCATCGAGGTGTATGATAACTCCCACATATCAGGCACGAACATGGTGGGCGGCATGGTTGTGGCAGGCGCGGAAGGCTTTCGCAAAAGTGCGTACCGCAAGTTTAATATCAAAGAAGCCAAGGCCGCCGATGATTACGGCATGATGCGTGAGGTTATGCTGCGCCGCTTTGGCCGCGCGTTAAAAGAAGACGTGGACAAGGATTCCGATGACTGGCCGGATTTATTGTTGATTGACGGTGGGCAGGGGCAGTTTAACGCTGTCAAAGAGGTTTTGACCGAGATGGGCATTTGGGATGATATGGCCGTTGTGGCCATTGCCAAAGGGCCTGATAGAAACGCAGGGCGCGAGGAATTTTTTATGGATGGCCGCACGTCGTTCCAGCTTCCCATCAACGATCCTGTTTTGCATTATCTGCAACGATTGCGGGACGAGGTGCACAGGTTTGCCATTGGCGCCCACCGCACGCGCCGCAAAATGGACATTACGCGCAACCCGCTTGATGATATTGCGGGCATTGGCGCGGCAAGGAAGAGGGCATTGCTCCATCACTTTGGCTCGGCCAAGGCTGTGAAGGCGGCAGGGGTGGAAGATTTGATGAAGGTGGAGGGCATTTCGCGTGCGCAAGCGCAGAAAATATTTTCATATTTTAACGAATGAATTTTATTCAATAAAAACAAAGCTATAATAAATTCTTGTGAATATTCCTTTTAACGGGTTGTCTGGCCAAAATGGGCGTGTTAGCGTCATCTTATCAACCAGCATAAAGCGTTTTGGAATTGCGTTTAACACGCTGTTTTTAAAGCCATAAAACTTGTTTTTGAAGGAGCAATCTACGTATGTTTCATCGCACGAGCATCGGAGCAACCGTTTCTGGCAAGAATGCCATGACGGCTCAGGAAGAGCCAGAGCAACAATCCTTTGCGTACCAAAGCAAGGTGATTGAGCAGAGCGCGATAGAGCGTTATGCCCGTTCGGAAGTGGCACAGCCCGCCAAAGAGGCAAGCCCTGCCAACCAAAGCGAACCATTGACCGACAGCCAGTTTTATGTTTATGAATCCCCTATCCACCAAGAAGAAAAGGACACTCCGATGACACCCGCAGACAACGACACAAAGCCAGAAGCAAACCAGGCGGCCACACCATCCCGTATTGATATTCCAGGCGGTGTGTTCTCACGCCCAGGCCAGCAAGCGCCTATCGCAGGCCGTGCACCAGGCGCTTACCCAGCAGGGGCTTACCCAGGCACAACAACCTATGGTCAGCCAGCATCATCTGCCAATGACCCAGCCTCTGGCCGTAAACTTTACATTGGTCAAGGCATCACCTTGTCAGGCGAAATTGAATCTTGCGACCATTT
>CAUJHK010000110.1 GCA_963204715.1 Pseudomonadota bacterium
GCAGGAACGGTCACTTCCATTTCTACATTCAAGCCTTCGGCTTTAATTTCTTTAACTTGCATGGTTTTCCTAATGTTTAACTTGAATTGTGTTTGGTGCGGGTAGAGGGACTTGAACCCCCACGCCTTGCGGCGCCAGAACCTAAATCTGGTGCGTCTGCCAATTTCGCCATACCCGCGCACATATATGTGTTTTGGCCGTAAAACGCCTCAACCGCGCGGTTTTAAACCAATATGCGGCCAAAGCCAAGGAGTTTTTATAAATTCATACCTTTAAGGATAAACGGAATTAAATCTGGCAAATCACTGGCCACCAGCCCTTTGCCAAATTTCAGGGCGCATTGCGCATGAATCCAGACCGATGCCGCAGATGCTTCCCTTAACGGCATTCCTTGGGCGGCAAGGCCTGTTATCATTCCCGCCAGCACATCGCCCGTTCCTGCCGTCGAAAGCGCGGGCACATCAAGGTTTTGGACAATGGCCTGTCCCTGCCCTGCAACCACGCTTCGCGCGCCCTTTAAAACCATAACTCCTCCCAGCCTTTTTTGCGCCGCCCGCGCACGCTCTACTCTATCTTGCACGGCCATAAGTTCTGGAAACGCTCTTTGGAATTCCCCGTCATGGGGCGTTGCGATTATTTTATCATTCGGCTCTGCTTTTGCCCCCGCCCACGCCAAAAGCCCACCCGCATCCAGTACAACGGCCTTGATATGCGGCTGGGCCAATGAATTTTGTATAAGCTTTACAAGCCTCTTGTCTTGCGTGTGGCCAGACCCCACCAAAACAGCCCTGACCCTGATATCTTCAAGCACATTGCCTGCCGTGTTTTCATCCACAACAACGATATGGGCGGGCAGGCTCGCGCGATAAACATCCCCCGTGCCTTTGGGGGCAACAACCTTGACAAGCCCCGCCCCCATGCGCGCGCAGGCCGCCGCTGCAAGGCGGCTCGCGCCTGTCATGCTGGACGCGCCGTAAATCACCGCCACACCGCGGTCATATTTATGTGAATTTTCCTGCAATTGGGGGAGATGTTGTTGCCAGACAGACGGTGAATTTTGGACAAAGGCCATAATACTCTCCTTCGCAAAAAAAATGGGGCGATCGACGGGGCTCGAACCCGCGACAACCTGGACCACAACCAGGGGCTCTACCAACTGAGCTACGACCGCCATGCTTTTCAAGGGGGCATGCCCCATAAAAAGACCGCTTTTTGTATCGCCGAACATGGCCACAGGTCAAGCCTTTTCAAAGAACAGATTTTGGTGATAAAACCGCACAATTAGCCTAGACTGCCCTTGTTGCATATGCTAACAAGCTATGCGTTAAGGTGATACCCCTTATCCATTTTTCGTATAACTAGTGTATTTCAAACATTTAAAAGGAACATTCCATGCCAGCGTCTGAATCCGCCCTTTCCTTCAAGTCCTACGCGGAATTTAAAAAATATACTGAAGCCAATGATATCCAGTTTGTAGGGTTTGAATTTACAGACCCGCGTGGAAAAATGCACCATACCGACCAACATATCACAACCATAGACGAGGGTATGTTTAAAGACGGCATCATGATTGACGGCTCCTCCATTGCAGGCTGGAAAGCCATCAACGAATCCGACATGTGCCTTGTGCCAGATTGGGAGAAATGTTTCCTAGACCCGTTTGCCGCGCAACCAACCTTAAAGGTATTTTGCACAATCACAGAGCCGCTGACAGGTGATGCTTATGCGCGCTGCCCGCGCTCCATCGCGAAAAAAGCTGAAGCGTATGTGAAGCAAACAGGCTTGGCCGATGTTGCCTATTTCGGACCAGAAGCAGAATTCTTTATATTCGATGACGTAAAGTTCGATGTAAAAATGAACAAGGTCGCATATGAATTTGACTCTATTGAAGGGCCATACAATACGGGGCGCGAGTATCCAGATGGCAACACAGGCCACCGTCCGCGCGTCAAAGGCGGTTACTTCCCTGAAAGCCCTGTGGATGCACTATCAGATCTTCGCGCAGAAATGCTCACCGTGCTGGCCTCCTTGGGTGTTCCTGTTGAAAAACATCACCATGAAGTCGCCGCCTCTCAATGTGAGCTTGGCATATTCTTCTCTACGCTGGTTGATTGTGCAGACAACATGCAGCTTTACAAATACGCTGTTCACAACGTCGCACACATCTACGGTAAAACAGCAACCTTTATGCCTAAACCAGTGTTTGGCGACAACGGTTCGGGCATGCACGTTCACCAGTCTTTGTGGAACGGCAAAACGCCTCTCTTCGCGGGTGAAAAATATGCTGGCCTTTCTGACATGGCGCTATACTACATCGGAGGCATTATCAAACATGCCCGCGCGTTGAATGCGTTCACCAACCCTTCCACCAATTCATACAAACGTCTGGTGCCAGGGTATGAAGCCCCTGTGTTGCTGGCTTACTCTGCTCGAAACCGTTCTGCCTCTTGCCGTATTCCTTTTGGCAATTCACCAAAGGCAAAACGTGTTGAAGTGCGCTTCCCTGACCCCACGGCAAACCCCTATCTGGCCTTTGCGGCCATGTTGATGGCGGGGCTTGATGGCATTCAAAACAAAATCCACCCTGGCGATGCCATGGATGCAAACCTGTATGAACTGCCAAAAGATGAATTGGCCAAAGTGCCAACCGTTTGCGGATCTTTGCGTGATGCGGTTGAATCACTCAAAGCAGATCATGCCTTCTTGCTAAAGGGCGATGTATTCACAAAAGATTCTATCGAAGCCTATCTTGAGCTGAAAATGGAAGAAGTCTTGGCCTATGAAACCATGCCACACCCTATTGAATACATGATGTATTACTCAGCGTAATCAAAAAAACACTTGCGAAAAACCCGCCATCTGGCGGGTTTTTTATTATTTTGCTTCCTTTAAATAATCATAGTAAGGGTCACTCGGGTCAACTATCTGCCCCACCTTATAACGGCGCATCGATTCAATCATAATCTTTGCCACTTCCCTGTTTTTTGCCCAGCCAAAAAAGTCATGGTCACGGGAGGGAGATATCATGCTTAATATATAATAATAGTCGTCACTCTGCATAACGCTGACCAAAAGCTCATACGGGCGCATATTCACCTTATCATCAGGGAGAAGTTCATATATTTCCGTTTGCTGCATAGATATGGATGGATCACGCTTAAACGATATTTTCTCAATCAGCTTGCCGATAGAATATTTAGGAATATCCAAAGATTCTTTAAAATCTTTTACCTCTTTGGAAAGGCTGGTTCTTAGCAGGCGTGAAATCGCGTTCACCCTCACATGGCCTTCCAGAACAAGCTGCTCCCTTTGCATCTTTTCCTGATAAAGCAATGCACTCATACGCTCGACAGTTAAAATCGGCTTTTCTTTCAAACGCCATGAGACTGGATAATCAAAATAAGACTGGTCCAAAAAGCCAAACTCGACATGCTTTTCAATGGTGTCGTTGCTTTTTTTCAAAATTTTGAAAGATGCTATAATTTTTGCCTGTTCAACCACATCTTCCTCATAGTTTTCTTGAGGCAGGTAGTGTCGTATCACAATAAGCTTGTCACCGTTGATAATTGCGCGGGCACGCACGACATAACTCTGATCCTTTTCAATCTGCACATAAAGCCCCTCCACCTCCTTATCAGAAATTTCTGTAACAGCCGCAAGGCTCAATCCATTTGTAAGAATTTGGCTGACAAACCAGTGAAGGGCTTTTACCTCATACCCTAACTTTTGCCCCTCCACAGTCACATAACTTCTGTGCAGATTTTTGGCATGACCAATATATTTTCCCAACATCGAGAAAATCACGTCACTGATGTCCTGCTTTTCCTGAACTTTTAAATCCTTTGAATTGGTCAAAAGGTTTCCCGTCCACCCCTTGGGAACATAAAAGGTGTATCCCAAAAGGTCGTCACCATAAGGCGCTGCTTCTTCGGCTTTGACAGATGCCTTTGCAAACTCTTGCGCAGTGGGCTTGTCGTAGTTCATCACGTCTGGAATTTTTTCCAAATCAATGCCCAGTGCGCCAGCATGGGGTGCTGCAAACGAAAGCGCAAATCCTGCCAGTGTAAAAAAAACAAGAACCTTATTCACGGTGAATTTTCGCAGGCTTGCGGTTTTGATCAATATGGACATAGGTATAAAGCCCTTCCGTAACTTTAATGTATTCATAGGCCTTTTGGGAGGTGTGCCGCATGGCCCAGCTCTCCACCTTTATTGTAATCGAAGTGGTGCCTGTTTTGAAAACTTTGGTGTAAAAACTTACCTGATCCCCCAAAAACACGGGCTTATGGAAGGAGATAGCATCCAGCCCCACGGTCACAATCCGCCCCCTGACATACTGGTGGGCGCGGCTGGCTCCCGCCAAATCCATTTGCGATAAAATCCACCCGCCAAAAATATCCCCGTTGGGGTTCGAATCGGGCAACATCGGAATGACCCGCAAAGTGGGCACGCGCCCTTGCAGTTCAGCGGGGAGTTCTGGCTCCATATCAGGATTATTCTGCGTATCCATAGGATTTTAAGTTTCCAATCTTGTCTTAAATTGTCTATTGGTTATGGGTCTTAAAAGCGTAACACAGGTGTAAGTATCATGGCGGATTTGTTCGGATCAGACAATACAGCAAAAAATGCGTCCTACGCGGCAGCAGACATTGAAGTCCTTGAGGGGCTGGAGCCTGTCCGAAAGCGCCCTGGCATGTACATTGGCGGTACAGATGAGCGCGCGCTCCACCATCTTGTCGGCGAAATTCTGGACAACTCCATGGATGAGGCTGTCGCGGGTCATGCAGACTGGATTGAACTGAACATGAACGCTGACGGCTCTATCACCGTTGTGGACAATGGCCGCGGCATTCCCGTGGACAATCACCCCAAATTTAAAAACAAATCCGCGCTGGAAGTTATTTTTACAACCCTGCACTCTGGCGGAAAATTCTCTGGCAAGTCTTATGAAACATCAGGCGGCTTGCACGGTGTGGGAAGTTCGGTCGTCAACGCGCTCTCTGAATGGCTGGTCGTTGAAGTGGCGCGTGAAAAACAGCTTTACAAGCAAAGTTTCGCGCGCGGTCTTCCCACCTCCAAGCTGGAGAAAATGGGGCCAGTCAACAATCGCCGCGGAACAAGCGTCAGTTTTAAGCCTGATCATGAAATTTTTGGCAATAAGCTGAAATTTAAACCATCATGGCTCTACCAGATGGCGCGTTCCAAAGCCTACCTCTACCGCGGCGTTGAAATCAGATGGTCGTGTGACCCATCGCTTGTCAAAGATGCCGCTATTCCTGATAAAGATGTTTTGCACTTTCCCAATGGGCTGCTGGACTTTTTGCAGGCCTCGCTCGACAAACGTCCTGTCATCACAGACAAGTTTTTCCAAGGACAACTGCCTTTGCCTGAAAAAGCGGGGCGTGTGGAGTTCGCCATCGCATGGCCAGAGGATGGAGAACCCATGAACCATTCATACTGTAACACCATCCCCACCCCTTTGGGCGGCACGCATGAGCAAGGGCTTCGCACAGCTCTCACACGCGGCATTAAAGGCTATGGCGCGCTCACCAACAACAAAAAAGCGGAAGCGATTACGTCCGATGATGTCATGAACGGCGCGGCTGTGCTGTTATCGGTGTTTATCCGTGACCCACAATTTCAAGGACAAACAAAAGAACGTCTAGTGTCAAACGAAGCCGCAAAGTGGGTTGATTCCGCTATCAAGGATTATTTTGACCACTGGCTAACGGCAGACCCTGCCGCTTCAAAAATTTTGCTTGAAAGTATCATTGAAAAAGCGGAAGAGCGGATGCGCCGCAAGTCCGACAAAGAAATGGCACGCAAAAGCGCCACACGCAAACTTCGCCTGCCAGGAAAACTTTCTGACTGCTCGCGCACGGATGCGGAAGACACTGAAATATTTTTGGTGGAAGGAGATTCCGCTGGCGGCTCTGCCAAGCAGGCCCGCAATCGTGAAACGCAGGCGGTCTTACCTTTGCGTGGGAAAATTTTGAACGTGGTGTCTGCAACAGCGGACAAAATCCGCCAAAATCAGGAAATTCAAGACCTGATCCTCGCGCTGGGATGCGGGGCTGGCAAAGATTTTGATTCCTCGAAACTTCGGTATGAACGTGTCATCATCATGACAGATGCTGACGTGGACGGCTCGCACATTGCCTCCCTCCTTGTTACATTCTTCTACACACAAATGAGGGGACTGATAGAAAAGGGTCATCTTTATCTCGCCCAGCCACCGCTGTACCGTTTGACAGCTGGCACCTTGTCCGAATATGCGCGGGACGACGCCCACAAGGATGAGCTTATGAAATCAACCTTTAAGGACAAGAAGAAAGTCGATATCTCGCGCTTCAAGGGCCTTGGTGAAATGCCCGCCGCGCAGCTTAAAGAAACCACTATGTCGCCTGGCAGCCGTACGCTCTTGCGCGTTACCCTGCCAGACGTCATGGCAACGCTGGGCATAACGCCAGAAATGATGGAAGATGGAAAAACAAAGTCATCTTCAAAATCAAACCCTGAGGTGGATGACCTTGTAGAACGCCTCATGGGCAAAAATGCCGAACTGCGCTTCCAGTTTATTCAGGAGAATGCTGAATTTGTTCAAGATATTGATATCTAAACGCCATTAAAAACAAACATCATCCATGCGCTTATTCCAAATCATTCATCCACGCAACGCCTTGTTTTTTGGTGTGCTGTCGCTTGTGTTATCAGCACTATATTTCTTCATTGTTCAGCTCCCGCAAAACGCGCGAAAGTCTTTGGAAGACTCGTTGGCATCATTCGGTTTTCATCATGTTAAAATTGGTGAGTTAAAAAATTCTTTTTCAGGCATACACGCCCGCGACATAAAGCTCGATGAATACGGGATTGATAACCTTCAGTCGCTCGACATAAGCGTTCACTGGCCACTTTATATTTTTGGCGGGGGCATTAGCGCCATAAAGGCTGATGGTCTGCATGTTACCCGCACGGCTGATGATACGCGGCTTTTGGCTTCAGACTCTTTCCAAGAAATTCTTGACCTGCCCGCCTACAGGTTTGAGCTTTCAAATGCTATGATAGACGTGACCACCAGTTTTGGTGACATCCGCCTGACGGGTGATATTACAGCAACGCCCCTCGACGGTAAAAAGCATGACATCAAAGCGCGCCTTCTTGCCAACCAGTACCAGATGGGGTTTGAAACCAGCTGGCAGGGCACCATGGGTGATTCTGGCCATTTTGACTTATACGCCGAGATTCTGGATGGGCGTTTGAATGCGGGTGCGCTGGCTATCACACGTCTTAGTGGCTGGGCGACACTTTCCAACAGCACGGGTGCAGGTCTGCTTTCACAAATATCCGCTGTGGCTGGCCGCGCCAACATTAATGGCTTGCCCCTGCAATCTTTATCTCTGCATGGACAAAAAACCATGGATAGCACAGACCTTGTCTTAAGGACTGGCATATCAGGCCTACCCGACATTCTCTTTTCCGTGGATATTCTCAGCACGCCACAAAAGGAATCTTCCTCCATCACTCTTCAGGGCGATGATTTGGGAAAATTTTTAAAGACCATGGAACAGGCACAAAAAAATCCGCAAAATATTCCTGACGCTCTGGCTGCCACAAAATCATTTTCTCTAAAGGCAGAACTGCAACCCGACAGGGGTTTTGCTGGCGGGCCTGCGCCCTATGCGTTAAACCTGTCATTGGGCGGCGGCAAACAAACGCAAGGCAATGTTTTGTTTTATCCTGAAACGCTTGAGGTGCGTGGTTCATTAGAGCTTGAGGAAAATTATTTAAAGGCGCTGGCCGCTTATTTTAAAATTCCCAAAGACAACATCAACAAAAATTTCTTGCGGCTGGATGGGCGTTTTGCCTCCATGCTTTCACAAAAAAAATCCGACTAGGCTCTTTTAAGGGTATGAGCAGGAATCAAACGTGACTTTGGCGAATGATTTTGCACCCTCTTCCACGGTAAAACGATATTCGCGGTTGCCTGCCACTACAGAATGACGAATAGGAAAGTTCCCTTTTTTTACTTCTGCACCAGAGGCCGTGGTGAATGTAACTTCCACAGGCTGCGCGGGGTCAAACCATGCTTCCGCCTGCCCTTGCTTGTTAGAGGCCGATGCGCCCTTGGCTTTTATAATCACGGCGCCA
>CAUJHK010000111.1 GCA_963204715.1 Pseudomonadota bacterium
GACATCTATGGCAACATGTTGATAGGTTCTATGATGGGCTTGCTACTGGCAACCCGCAGTACATAAAGGAGAACGACCGTGAGACACGGATTGAAACAACGCAAACTAAACCGCACATCGCAACACCGCACGGCGATGTTCGCCAACATGGCTGCGGCTTTGATTAAACACGAACAAATCGTGACAACATTGCCAAAAGCGAAAGAATTAAAGCCTATCATTGAAAAGCTTATTACATTGGGCAAAAAGGGTGGATTGGCGAACCGTCGTCTGGCCATTTCTCGTATGCGCGATGAAGAGCAAGCGGCAAAACTATTTGATGCTTTGGCAACACGTTATGCCGATCGTCAAGGTGGTTATGCCCGCGTTCTAAAGGCTGGTTTTCGTTATGGCGACAATGCACCGATGGCTGTGATTGAATTGGTTGACCGCGATGTTACCGCAAAAGGTCAAGACAGCGGCCCAGTATTCGAAGAATCAGAATATGAAGCGCCAACGGAAAAAGCCGAAGCCCCAAAGGCCGGCCCAAAACCAGCCAAGAAAAAAGCAGCCGCTTAATTTCGAAATAATTTTAAAAACCCCGCTTTATGTTGCGGGGTTTTTTATTGGCCACAAATTTGCCCGAATTTTACTTCAAAAGAAAGACATGCAAAAAACAACGTTGATGATTTTGTCTGGGGCTTTGGTTTTTCTAGGCGCAACAACATTCGCTCAAGGACAAAGTGCTGTAGAAAACCGTTCGGTTCCAGTGACGTCCGCGCAAGTAACCCTCTCTTTTGCTCCTGTGGTTAAGAAGACAGCGCCTGCCGTTGTGAATATCTATACGAAACGGGTGGTTCAGCAAAGAATTAGCCCATTTATGGCCGACCCTTTCTTTCAGAAGTTTTTTGGGGACATGAATATGCAAGGCCTCAGCCGTGAGCAGGTCGAAAGCTCGCTCGGCTCTGGCGTTATTATTGATGCCGATGGTTTGATTGTGACCAACGCACATGTGGTGAAAGATGCGCAGGAAATTATGGTTGTGTTATCGGACAGACGTGAATTTGCCGCAAAATTATCCATCATAGATGAGCGATCAGATATCGCTTTGCTACGTGTCGATACCAAAGGTGAGGCCTTGCCCCATGCACCGCTAAAACCATCTGAAAATTTAGAAGTCGGTGACATTGTCATAGCTATTGGCAATCCTTTTGGTGTTGGCCAGACGGTTACGAGCGGTATCGTATCTGCATTGGCACGATCATCATTAAACATAAATGATTTTAATTTCTTCATCCAAACCGATGCGGCGATTAACCCTGGAAATTCTGGCGGGCCATTGGTGGCCATGGATGGTGGTGTGGTGGGCATTAACTCGGCCATCTATTCGCGTAATGGGGGTTCTTTGGGTATTGGGTTTGCCGTGCCATCAGAAATGGTCGCGACCGTTATTGCCGCCGAGAAAAGTGGGAGCAGGGGTGATAAGGCCATTACCCGTGCATGGGTTGGGATGTCAGGTCAACAGGTGACGGCGGATATAGCGAACTCGCTTGGCTTGTCCCGTCCTGCTGGTGTTCTTATCAACCAAATTCACCCTGCCAGCCCATTGCTTAAAGAAGGCATGAAGGTGGGCGATGTTGTCACCACTATTAATGGTAAGGCCGTCAACGACACTGCGGAACTTAAATTCCGCCTTGCGACTCTTCCCATCGGCCAAACGGTTACGCTGGATGTGTTGCGTAAGGGCGAGCCTAAGACATTCACTGTTAAGCTTATTGCGCCGCCTGATGTCCCTGCGCGTGATGCGCAAACCCTTAACGGGGCTAATCTGTTGAATGGGGCGAGTGTATCCAACATAAACCCTGCCGTCGCTATAGAACAGAACATAGAAGGTCGTGATGGAGGCGTTGTTGTAACGGGGAGCAATAATGGGCAGAGCGCTGCACGTTTTTTAAGAGCAGGGGATATTATCCTAAGCATCAATGATAAAGAGATTATGGATGTTAAAGTCTTAAAATCTGTTTTGGCAACTCTCAGCCCTGCCACAGGTTTTTCTTTGGTCGTTGAACGTGGCGGCCAAAAATCACAAATTGTTATCCGTTAGGTCAAACGGACATTGCACGAACGCTTTGTTCGCATTATGTTCTTTAAATGCCTTCTTTGTTTGACAGCCCTGAAAAAGATATAGCCCATGACGCACCGCGCCCCATGGCGGACAGGCTGCGCCCACAAACCTTATCGGATATTGTTGGGCAAGATCATCTTGTGGGGGAGAATGGCGCGTTAAAACGCATGATTGATGGCGGGACGTTGTCTTCGCTTATCCTTTGGGGACCCCCTGGGTGTGGCAAAACCACGATGGCGCGTATTTTGGCGGGGCATACGCAATTACATTTTGAACAAATCTCGGCGATATTTTCTGGCGTGGCCGATTTAAAAAAAGTGTTTGAGGGCGCAAAATTTCGCCGTGGCCAAGGGCGCGGGACTTTGTTGTTTGTGGATGAGATTCACAGGTTTAATAAATCACAACAAGATGCTTTTTTACCTGTCATGGAGGACGGCACCATCACGTTGATTGGCGCAACGACGGAAAATCCTTCCTTTGAATTAAACGGGGCATTGCTATCGCGCTCTCAGGTGCTTGTGCTCAAACGGCTTGATGACGATTCGCTCGAAGAAATTATTGGCCGCGCCGAAACCTTGGCGGGAAAGAAACTTCCCCTTGATGACAATGCCCGTGAAACACTCAAGGCCATGGCGGATGGTGATGGTCGTTATGCGTTAAACCTAACCGAACAGGTTTTGGGTCAGACCAAAATGATGGACACGCTGGCGCTTACAAATTTTTTGCAAAAGCGCGCGCCGCTCTATGATAAAAAAGATGACAGCCATTATAATCTTATCAGTGCCCTTCATAAAAGCGTGAGGGGATCAGATGTTGATGCCGCGCTTTATTGGTTGTCACGGATGTTCAATGGTGGCGAAGACCCGCGATATATCGCTCGGCGTGTTGCCCGCATGGCGGTCGAAGATATAGGTATGGCCGACCCTCAAGCACTTCAAATGGCACTCAATGCGTGGGATTTATATGAACGCATCGGGTCACCTGAAGGCGAACTTGCGATTGCTCAGGCCGTTATCTACATGGCGACAGCGCCCAAATCAAACGCCGCCTATACCGCAACCAAAAAGGCATTGGCCTCGGCTGTGCAAACGGGATCATTAATGCCGCCCAAACATATTTTAAACGCGCCAACAAAATTAATGAAAAACATTGGCTATGGCGATGGGTATCAGTACGACCATGACGCACAAGATGGTTTTTCAGGGCAAAATTATTTCCCCGATGACATGCCACGCGCACAATTTTATAAACCTGTTGAACGTGGGTTTGAGCGTGAGGTTTTAAAACGATTGGAATATTGGCAAAAACTGCGGGATAAAAAGAATGTATAATCTTTTATCTTCTTTAAAAAATTATAAAACCCAACATGAAAAAGAAAATCATGACCGTTTAAAAATTATTGATTTAATCAATAATTATGGCGAGGAATGTTTGTATCGTAATTTTTTCAATCCGGGACATATTACGGCTTCTGCGTTGGTTATGAACGCAACGTATGACAAGGTTTTAATGAATCATCATAAATCATTAAAAAAATGGCTATGCTTTGGTGGCCATGTTGATGGAAAAAATGATATCCTTGCGGCCGCCTTGCGTGAGGCACAAGAGGAATCAGGCCTTAAAAATTTAATGCCAATTGATGGTCAAATTGTTGATATTGATATTCATGAAATTCCCGCCAACACTTCCAAACGTGAACCAGTTCATTTTCATCATGATATTTCGTACTTTTTACGCAATGATGGCGATGAAGAATTTTTAATAAGTGATGAGTCCGTTGAATTGCGATGGTGTACATTTGATGAGGCCTATCATCTTAGTGGCGGAAATAATATGCACCGTCTCCTCGATAAGTGGCATGGCTTTGCTTGCGCACAAGGTGCGGAACAGATACAACAACCTCATCAGGCGGTAAAAGGTTAAAATTGATGCAAATGATATTGGCAATAGGGGCAGGCGGAGCCATAGGGGCGGTGTTAAGACATTTGTCTGGCAAAGTTGCGCTTGCTTTTTTAGGGTTATCATTTCCCTATGGCACATTGTTTGTGAATATTGTGGGCTCACTGCTTATGGGTGTTTTTATTGGTCTTTTTTCGGCGCAATCAGAAGGCATATCCAACACGTTGCGCGCTTTTTTAACGGTGGGGGTTTTGGGCGGGTTTACAACCTTTTCCGCCTTCTCTCTTGACGCAGTTACGCTTTACGAGCGCGGGGAAATTTTTTCCGCTGGGCTCTATGTTATTTTATCTTTGGTTTTATCGTTGGGCGCGCTTGCCCTTGGCCTTTACATTACGAGAAGTTTTGCGACATGAAAGATGTTCAACATATTAAAATTATGCCCGATGATGATGGGCAACGCCTTGATCGCTGGTTGAAGAAGAACGTCGAGGAGATGTCTTTTGTCATGGTGCAAAAGCTTATCCGTACGGGGCAAATTCGCCTTGATGGAAAGCGGGTGAAGCCAGACACGCGCCTTGTCGCGGGGCAAGAACTTCGCTTGCCGCCCATGGATGAACGCCCTGAAAAGACCGATGGCTACAGGCTTCGTGACGAAGATGCGGAGATGATTATTAAGTCCGTACTTTATGACGATGGCGACGTTCTGGCGATTAATAAACCTGCGGGCATTGCGACCCAAGGGGGTATGAATATTGAGCGACACATTGATGGTATGCTCGAAGCGCTTATAACCAAAGATGGCATTAAACCTCGTCTTGTGCACCGCCTTGATAAAGAAACATCGGGTGTGTTGTTGCTTGCGCGCTCGGCTGATATTGCGCGTAAATTGGGACGTATGTTTCAGAGCCGCGAAATGAAGAAAATTTATTGGGCCATAACAGCACCCGCACCTATGGACATGGAAGGGGAAATTAAAGCCCCGCTTATCAAGGGCACTGAAGGCTCCAACAAAGATAAAATGCTGGTAGATGAAAAAGAGGGGCAAAAAGCATTCACAAATTTTGAGGTGATGGAGGTTGCTGGGCGCAAAGCCGCTTTCGTTGCCTTTATGCCAAAAACAGGACGCACGCACCAAATCCGTGTTCATGCGGCCTATGCGGGTTTCCCTTTGCTGGGTGATAGCAAATATGGTGAAAAGGCCGCGATCGAAGGGCCAGGCATTACACAGCGCCTTCACCTTCATGCGCGTTCCTTAGAGTTCATGCACCCAGTCACCCGTAAAAAGCTTAAATTAACGGCACCTCTGCCACCAGACATGGCCAAAAGCTGGGATGCACTCGGCTTTCAAAAAAAGCCCGACCATGAGCCATTTTCGGCCTATTAACATTTGGGTTTAGAGGGGCTTTTGTCTATAATTGCACGCGAAAACCATATACTGGGGTCTGTATGAACAGTAATAAAACACCATCAAAAAAAGTAACATGGGGCAAGCGGATTGTGCTTGTGCTTATAATACTCGCGGGTATTTTTTATGGCATTTTAAATCTTGCGGAAAGATCCAAAGATTCTATCCGTCTTGGTTTGCAAGACTATCTTGCCAAGGCTTCTGGTCAAAATGCAATAATCACGGATATGACCACGGTTGAACTTTCTCCCGATATGGTATTCAGAATGAATGGCGTATTGCTGCATGACAAAGATGATTCAAAGAAAACGCTTGTGTCCATTGAAAAAGCTTACATAGGCATGCCTTTTATACATATGTTGACGGGGCGAAGAAACTATATTGGCTTGGAAATTAAGAATGCAAAAATAGCGTCGGGTTATATGTTTCCACAAAAGATGGAAATATCCTTTGCAGGGATATCCGATATTGCGCCAGGCCAAAAACCTGCCGTTTTCTTGTTGGAGGGGCGCTATAACAACAAGGACATACTGGCAACGCTCGACTTGGTTCGTAAAAATGATGAAAAGCGATATTTATACGCCATGCCGTCTACCTCTGGTCTGACGTTTAAAATAGGGTCTATTGAAGGCACGGGTGTTCTGAAACAATCTTTTATAAGTCTGGATGTATCGCAAATAAACATGTCTGTTGCAGGAAAAATCGCCTCCTTTGACGTAAAAGATATACAACAAGACCCCGTGTCAGGCACTTTGTCAGGGAATATTGAAGGACACGCCGTTGATGGTTTATTAACCAAAACAGGCGACAATATTATGTTGGCTATCTCTGCCAAAACCTCAGATTCCAAAGAACTAGATGATATTCATGCTTTTATAGAATCCTTTAAAAAGGAGCTGGGCATAGAAGGAAATAACACAGGGTTTCAGATTAAATTGACGAACGACATACAAAATAAAAATTAAAAGAGAATAAATATGAAACGACTTTACAAAACAGTATCCCACAGCAAGAACGAGGATGGCTATGCCATTCAGCTTGATGGCAAGACCATAAAAACACCCGACGGACAAGATCTGGTTGCTCCCAATCGTGCTATGGCGGATGTCATTCTGGCGGAATGGAGTGTGCAGGAAAATCATATCGTTCCTGAGTCTATGCCTATAACACAAACCCTTACGACAGTGATAGGCCGCATGCGGGATCGTGCGGCGATCACAACGTCTTTGCTGAAGTATCTTGATACAGATTTGTTATGTTATCGCGTAAAAGAGCCGCTTGAAATTGCAAAGCGCCAAAAGGAGATATGGGATAGATGGCTGACATGGTTTGATGAGCAATTTGAAAGCCCGTTAGAGGTTACTTACGGCATTGAAGCATTAAAACAGGACGAGGATACGCACAAGCAAATCTGGAATTATCTGGAATCTCTGGATGACTATTATTTTACTGTCTTGCAGATCATTACATCTGTGGCGGGGTCTATTGTTTTGGGCCTGGCATTTTTGGATGGTGAAGCCGCCCCAGAAGATGTGTTTAATGCTGCAGAACTTGAAGAGATTTACCATTCTGAGCTTGCAGGAGAAGACGTACATGGCGCCGATCCTGTTCAAGAAAAACGCCAGAATAATTTGCGCTTTGAATTAAAATCATGCCGTGCATTTTTGGACTTATTGGATGCAGAATAAAGGCTCTAATAGCCGCTGCTGGTGGTGTGGAGATGATCCTCTATATCAAAATTATCATGATGTGGAGTGGGGCAGGCCTGTTACGGACGATATCAGGCTATTTGAAAAGATATGCCTTGAAGGCTTTCAGGCGGGCTTAAGCTGGATTACTATTTTGCGAAAGAGGGAGAGTTTTCGCACAGCTTTTGATGGGTTTGATTATAAAATAATAAAAAGTTACGGAGAAAAGGACGTTGAAAGGCTTTTGAAAAATGATGGCATTGTCCGCCATAGGGAAAAAATAAAGAGCGTTATCAACAATGCCAATAAAGCGATAGACATGGAAAAAGAGTTTGGAACTCTCTCAAACTACTTTTGGTCATGGAAAGATAAAATAAAAGACAGGCCAAAAACACTTGATGAAAAAACGCTTCGCACAATGGGAATGTCCGAAACATCAAAAGCGATGTCGAAAGATTTAAAGAGGCGTGGCTGGAGCTTCGTAGGCCCAACGACACTTTACGCTTTTATGCAGGCCATGGGCATGGTCAATGACCACGTTGAGGATTGCTTTTGCCGGAACCAGATTGAAGCAATGAAAAAATAGGAATGACGTTGGTTTGACTTTTATAGGCATCATTTGTGGCATGCTCTAGCTGGTTAAGAACAAGTTCCAAACGCCTCGATGGGCAGAAGATATTTTGCATGATAATGTCCTTCAAAAAGATATTACAAGTTATCTTGTTTTCTTGTCAACAAAATAACTTGTCATGAAGTACAAATTATCTTGTGGTAGCGTTTGCGTATGGTAACACTAAAAAACATTCCAGAATTGGCAGAAAGATTAAAATATATTAGAAAAATCAATGGGTTGAGCCAAATTGATGTTGCTAAAATATGTGAGACAACACAGCAGGCTATTCAACAGGCCGAGGCTGGAAAAGCCAAAAGCCCGCGCTATTTGCATAAATTATCGCTCTCTTTGGATATTCCCTATGAGTGGCTGACAATGAATATTGTGCCTGAGGACAAATCTGCTAAGCCTTCTTTATCTGGCTTTTCAGAAAAAGACCGTGATGTTTTGGACAGCTTTTTTGCTATGCCAAAAAAAGATCAATCACTGCTTCTTGAGTTGATGAAAACGCGCACAAAAAAGAAAGACAAGTAATTCTTAATCCAAACCAATCCGTCCATTCAGGATATATTTTAAAGTCTCAAGATAAAATCCAGGCTCTGCGGCTTTTACTTTATTCTCAATATCGTCAACACCATCATTTGAATCCAGCGGAATTATTTTTTGAGCAATGACGTTCCCATGGTCATATTCGCCATCGACCAGATGAATAGTAATGCCTGTTTGTTTGTCTTTGTTGTCAAACACAGCCTGATGAACATGGCGACCATACATGCCGCGCCCACCATAGAGCGGTAACAAGGCTGGATGGACATTTAATATTCTCCCCTTTACGCATGCTATGGTTTTTGGACCAATCAATTTCATGTAACCAGAGCAGACAACAATATCAATCAAGTTTTCCTCAAGCATCTGCGCAATAGTGGCATCAACGTTTTGCGTGTTGGTCTCGTTTATAACATGACTTTTCACGCCATAATCTTGCGCCCAGTCTAATGCGGCAGACTTAGTGTTGTTTGTTATTAACAATACTGGCGTGGCCTCAAGGACACCATCCGCGCAGGCCTTTGTTATCGCTTTGGCAGCACTACCATTGTGAGAGGCAAAAAATGCTATTTTTTTCATGATAGGTTTTTACAGCCAGCTAGAAGGTTTTGCAATACGATATCCTTTTATCGCACGGCCATAGCCATTCACAATCCGGTATACAAAGTAAAGAATGGAAGGGGCAATGGTGGGGATGCTGGCCATAATCAGAAGAGTTCTGTTTTCATCCATATAGTCATACATCACAGATTTTAAAGCCTCTTCATCAAGCATGCCCCCTGATGTAATTTGTGCCATGGCATTGTCTATAATTGTATGGTCACCAAAATAAAACACAACCAGCGCTGCTGCCAGCATGCCGAAAACCAGTACACTGCTACCAATCCAGATTGTTCCAATAAGATAGACAGAGTGATTGTATAGCAGGCTCTCCTCATCTTTTTTAAATTTATAAAAATAGGCTATTATCAAAGCGATTGTTATCAGTATCAGTGAAAGCATTTGCATCACGCCCAATGGTACGAAGGACAATACAGTGGATATGATAAGAAACATATAAAGTCCGGATATAATCGTTTGTTGTTGTTTGAGTTCCATACTGGACTACCTTCTTTGAAATAATTTTTCGATATCTTTTAAACTTAAATGTATGTAGGTGGGGCGACCGTGGTTGCAATAGCCCGAGTTTTCCGTAGCCTCCATTTGCCGCAACAACGCATCCATCTCATCAACATTCATGCGCCTGCCAGAACGTACTGAGCCATGGCAAGCCATGGTTGATAAAACAGCGTTTATTTTTTCTTCCAGAATGGCGCTGGCGCCGTGCTCTTCAAGCTCGTCGGCAATATCCAAAACCAGCTTTTTTGCATCCAGCCTGTGTCCCAGCAAGGATGGCGTTGTACGAATGGCAAGGCAGCCAGGGCCAAAGGGCTCTATTTCCAAGCCTAGTTTACAAAAGAGATCAGATTTTTCACAAAGAGCCTGAACGCGTCCGTCATCCATGTCAATAATTTCGGGAACGAGAAGACTTTGTGCGGCCAACTGGCCTTCCTTCATTTGTGCCTTCAAGCGTTCATAGACCAGTCTTTCATGAGCGGCGTGCTGATCCACCAGAACTATGCCATCAGGCGTTTGCGCAATGATATAGTTTTCATGAAGCTGCGCGCGGGGTGCTCCCAAAGGGTATGATTCATGGCTGGCGATTTCAGGAGTTTGAATTTCGGCACGGGCGGAAGGCGCAGGCTGCATAAGCGGGGCGTATGATTGTTCCATCCGTTCGGCAAGGTTTCCGTAGCCGCTAGAAGATGTGGAATAATGTCCTCTTGAAAAAGGCAAGGATGGCATTGATGTTTGTGGTTTGAAAGACCCCAGGGCAAAGCGAGAGATGGTGGAAGAGGTTGCTTGTCCGCCCACTATCAGCGCATGCTTTAAGGCACTGATGATAGCACCCCGTATAAGCCCTGCGTCCCTGAAGCGAACTTCCGCCTTGGCAGGGTGAACATTGACATCCACTTCTTCTGGCGGCACATCCACGTAAATAGCGACCACAGGGTGGCGATCCCTGGGCATCAAATCACTATAGGCGGCACGGACGCATCCTATAAGGAGTTTATCGCGCACCGGGCGGCCATTGACGAATAAAAATTGATGTTGCGCACTTCCTTTGTCAAAACTGGGCAAGCCTGCAAACCCGCTGATGCGGACATAGTCACGCATGACATCCAGCGGCACAGAATTTTTAACAAAATCAGACCCTAAAATATCACCAAGCCTTTTTTGACGGGATTCTTCAAAGGGAAGAGAGTAAGCATCCAGCTTCATACCGTTCATGTCATTGTGGCTTAGATGAAAGCTTATGGAGGGGTTTGCCATGGCAATACGGTTGAGCATATCTTTGATGGCAGAATACTCTGCACGATCAGTCTTTAAAAATTTTAGTCTGGCTGGGGTTGCGTAAAACAAATCCCTTACTTCCACGCTTGTGCCCTTTGGGTGCGGCGCGGGGGTTGTGGTTGATTTTTTGCCGCCTTCCACGCAAAGCGTCCAGCCGCTATCTTCGTCTTTGTGTCTTGTGGTAATGGTCAAGCGTGCCACAGAGCCAATAGAGGGCAGGGCCTCCCCGCGAAAGCCCAAATGCTGTATATTGACCAGATCATCATCATTCAGCTTTGATGTGGCATGGCGTTCAATACAGGCTTCCAGATCCTGTCGTAACATACCACTGCCATTGTCACGCACGCGTATAAGGCTTTTGCCGCCGTCGCGCAGATCTACCTCCACCAGTGTGGCGCCCGCGTCTATGGCGTTTTCAACCAGCTCTTTTAACGCTGCGGCGGGTCTTTCAATGACCTCTCCAGCCGCAATCTGGTTGACCAGATAATCAGGTAAATGACGGATACTAAGCATGGGTACAGATTAGCCGTTTTTCCCCTAAAAAGGGAAGGGAGGGGCTATAAATACCCCCCGCATATTATGAATATATTGAGGGTATTAACGAATAACAGCGCCTTCAATCAGGGCATCTTCAATATTGACGCCCTCTAAATTTGCGCCTGTTAAATCCGCACGACGCAGGTCACACCCGTTCAGGACCGCGTTGGATAAATCGACACCCATCAGGATAGAATCGCGCAAATCACATCCGCGTAAATTGCAAAACCGAAAGGATGACCCGGACAGGTTCGA
>CAUJHK010000112.1 GCA_963204715.1 Pseudomonadota bacterium
CCAACGCACGAAAAGCAGGGTAGAATCCATGTCTGACATGACTTTAGAGAGAAAACCAGAAGAACCACAAACCACAGCCCCCATCTTCAGACGGGGCAAAAACATCATTGCCGTGGCCTCTGGCAAGGGTGGCGTGGGCAAAACTTGGTTTTCAATAACACTCTCCCACGCACTCGCCAAGGCAGGCAAAAAAGTTCTGCTGTTTGATGGAGATCTTGGTCTTGCCAACGTGGATGTCCAACTCGGGCTTATGCCAAAACGGGATTTGAATGATGTCATCCGTGGCCGCCTGGGGCTTGATAAAGTCACGCAGCGTTTTGAAGAAGGCGGATTTGATATTGTCGCGGGGCGTTCTGGGCAAGCCTCATTGTCCGCCCTTCCATCCCAGCGCCTCACGCTTCTTCGTGACCAGCTTTTGGAAGTGGCGGATTTGTACGATGTTGTTATTCTTGACCTTGGTGCAGGCGTAGACCGCACAGTGCGCATGTTTTCCGCCACCGCTACAAAAACGCTGCTTGTTACAACTGATGAACCCACGGCTTTGACCGACGCTTACGCCTTTATAAAACTGGGCAGTGCCGCAGGTATGTCAAAGAATATAAGTATAGTCGTCAACCAAGCTTCCAGTGTTCTGGAAGGCGAGCGAACTTACAAAACACTTTTGAAAGCGTGTGAGAATTTCTTGCGCCTGTCCCCGCCTATGGCAGGCATGGTGCGATCAGATGCCAAGGTGAAAGATGCCATCCGTCACCAGACCCCCATCCTCATCCGCTCTCCCAATGCAGACGCCGCAACAGATGTTCAAAAAATTGCAGATTTTGTGACGCGTGAGCTGAGCGAAAACCGCAAAGCCAGTGCCGCTGGCTGATATTTCACAGCAAAAACTATAAATCCTTGGTGCTGTTTTAAGGGTTTTCCCCTTATACTATGGGCATGACCAACGGCATAGTCCCCACATCCCCGTCCCTTCCCGCAGGTGCCAAGCCAACGGGGCAAGTCGTGCAAATTGTATCCTTGCCTGAAGGCTTGCAAAACAATGCGCGCGCCATAAGGCTGGAAGGTGAAGTGGTTGCGCAAAATCAAGACGGCTCCACGCGCATCAAAACATCCGAAGGCACTATAGACATTTCTTTTCGCGGCAAACAGCCACAGCCCGGCACAAAACTAGAGGTGGACATTCCCGTTGGCGCGCCGCCCCGCAGTGCCACCGTACGCCCTGCGCCCCCCACTCCACAAACTCCTGCGCCTGTTGACACAGACTCCTTCACCCCCACATCACCGCGTGTACTACCCCAACAGCAAACGCCCACAACGCAACCCCCGACACCACAAACACAACAGGCAAGCGGACAAGGCACACAGCAAAGCCAGCAAGCTGGGACAGCGCAACAGCCTTTGCCACCCTCTTATCAGGCACCGCCCAAATCCATATCTGCGCAAACAACGCCGCAGCCTTTGACACAAGGGCAAAGCGTGCGCCTGACGACACTTCCTCCCGTGCAGGCGCAAGCCTATATCTCGCAAAGCCTTGCTCAGTTGTCACAAAACGCGGCCACCTCTACACTTGCACGCGCGGCCTTTAAAGCTGACATCGTTGCCGCCAACGCCAGCGAAACCCTTTTAAAAACAGCCGCGCCAGATGTAGGCAATATAACCACGCCAAAGCAAGCTGCATCTGGGGTGAGCACCACTCCAACGGGAACGACACCCAGCGCGGCGGGCGCACAAAACACTCTTCATGCCATATCGCCTGCGCATTTGTTTGAAACATCTTTGTTGCCGAGTACCGTTTTAGATCAAAAAATATCACTCCCCCTTGCCAGCGTTTTGCGCATAGACTCTGAAACGAACACCATTAAAAATCTGCTTTCCTCTTTGGGAATTTTTACAAAATCAAATTCCGCGCCGCAGCCGCCAGTCACACAACAGTCTTTTATTACAAGCGCACTGCCATCTCCAAAACTTCTTCAGCTTGATATAAAAATTATGGATGTTAAATCCCCGCAAGCTATTTTGTCCGCGCCGCAATCACAAGCAGTGTTGCCATCCCCACAAGCCCCCCCTTCACTAGCCAATGTCGCCCCCACCGCCATCACGGGCGTGGTCACGGGTTTCACACCGCAAAACCTTCCTATTCTCAACGTGCAATGGCCTTCAGGTACTCTTTCACAAAATCTTATTTTGCAGTTTCCCGCTGACAATGTGGATGTCGGCACACATATTTTATTTCAGGCGCAATCAAGCTCTGCCTTCACGGCTGGCACGGCCTTAAAACCAGCGTTAAACATTCCGCTAATGGAGGCCTCTTCTTTTTGGCCCGTGATGGATGATATGTTTCAATCTTTATCACAATCATCCTCGCCTATGGCGCAAATGCTTGCGCGGGTTCTCCCCTCGCCCGCCAATCCCTCTGGCATCGGTGCGGCAGCGTTATTATTTATCGCCTCCGTTCGGGCTGGGGATATATCTGGCTGGCTGGGGGACAAAAAGATAGAAGCCCTTACAAAGTCGGGCAAGGAAACTCTGGTCAAAAGATTAATGCAAGATGCCGGAAACGCTGTTCAATCCAACACAGATTCCTCTACGCCCGAATGGCGCAGTTATCCCATCCCCATGCTCTGGCAAAATGAAATATCCAAGGTGATGCTGCACATAAAGCATGACCGTGAGGCTGATGGGAAAGACGGCAAAGAAGGCTCTACCCGCTTTATCATGGATTTGTCCTTGAACCGCATGGGCGAGGTCCAGCTTGATGGATTGTTGCGTGGCAAACGGCTTGACCTTTTGGTGCGCACGCAAATGCCCATCAGCCTTTCCATGCAAGACGCCATGAAAAAGGCCTACGCAGACGCGCTTCAAGGCACTGATATTTTTGGAGAGCTCGGCTTCCAAGGAGATATAAAAGGCTGGATGAATGTTCTAAAGCGTGAGGACAAGCTTGTTTTGTCATCATAAAATTATCTTGCAATTATTAAGCCTTTTGGCTTAGTTTTGCGCATGAGTAATTCTTCAAAATTTAAAGCACGCCTCCCAAAGCTTGTAAGCCCCTTGGTTATCCGCACAAACGCAGATATCGTAAAATATTCTTTGGCAGGCATGGTGGGCTTTTCTTTTTTTGATAAACTGAATCAGGCACACCCAACAGAACTTTATGCCACGATGGCAGATGGAAATCTTTTTTCTGCCGCTTTTGTGCTGGTTGCTGGGGGGTACTTAAAAAAGCAATCAAAGGAAAAAGAAACTCCTACCGAAAATGCACCGAAAAACTCCCAGCCTTTTCTAAACGGCCCGAATATCTAAACCTCCTCTTTGCGTCGATACCCATCTATGCCAATATCATCCATCTCACGGGTTTCTTTATCATCCGCTTCTTTTTTCTCAACGCGCTCGCGCTCTTTTTGCACAATCTCAATGCGTTTGACATTCGCAAAGGCTTCGCGCACATCATCCTGGGCAATTTGAATCCGCACTTCCAGCTTGTTTTTTTCGGCGTTTAGTCGTTCCAGCATTCTTTGAATGTTTTGTGAAAACCGCCCGAAATAAGCATACATTTCCAACATGCCTGATTTATCAAGCGTTTCCCGCTCACGCCGCAACCGCTCAATAAGTGTGGTTTTACTTTGCTCAATAATCTCTATCTGGCGATACAGTTCTGCCAGAACTTTTTGTTTTTCATCCACCGCATGCTTGCGAAGCTTTATGAGTGATAACAAGTTGGCCATGCGTCAACGTGCCTATATCTTCTTGCGCGGCGGGACGGGGTATGTTTTTTGCGGCTCTTCTGGCATGGGCGTGGCATCACCCACACTGCTGCCCACATAAGGCAGGCCCAAAATCTGCGCAAGGCGGGCGAAAGATTCATCAATGGTGTTTGATTCCTCCTTATTCTGCCTTAAAAAATCTTCCAGCGCGGGATAACGCAGTATGGCCTCGTCCACTTCTTTGTCTGTGCCCTTGCGATATGCGCCAAGCCTTATCAGCTCTGCCATATCTTCATAACGGCTGATCAACTGCTTGGCTCTTACCACCAGAATATTTTGCTCTTGCGATAAACATTTTGGCATGGAACGGGAGATAGATTTTAAAACATTGATGGCAGGGTAACGTCCGCGTGATGCAATGGCGCGCTCCATCACAATGTGCCCATCCACAATTCCGCGCACAGCATCTGAAATAGGCTCGTTCGTATCATCCCCTTCCACCAGAACGGTAAACAGCCCTGTGATGTTTCCCTCTCCCACAATGCCAGGGCCAGCGCGTTCCAAAAGCCTTGCAAGCTCTCCAAACGTTGTGGGTGGATAGCCTTTTGATGTCGGCGGCTCACCCGCACTCAGCCCTATCTCACGCTGCGCCATCGCAAAACGCGTGATAGAATCTATCAGGCACAAAACTTCTTTGCCCTGCGCCCTGAAATATTCGGCTACCGCCAGCGTCATGTATGCAGCTTGCCGGCGCATCAAGGCTGGCTCATCACCCGTCGCAACAATCACGACAGAACGCGCAAGCCCCTCTTCCCCCAGATCATCTTCCAAAAACTCCTGCACCTCGCGGCCACGCTCTCCCACAAGGCCAATGACAGACACATCAGCTTCGGTATAACGCGCCATCATGGAAAGCAGGACAGACTTTCCCACGCCAGAGCCTGAAAAAATACCCATACGTTGACCATGGCAGGTGGATAAAAATGTGTTCACACAGCGCACGCCCAAATCAAGCTTTTCGCCCACGCGTTGTCGCGCATGCGGCGGCGGCGCTTTGTTCTTTAAAGGTATGGCCTGCGCGCCCTGCATCATCGGCCCCTTGCCATCAATGGGCTGACCCAGCGCGTTGATAACACGCCCCAGCCATCTGACATCAGGGTGTACGGCGGCTTGGCTGCGCTGAATTACGGCGGGGCAACCAAGCCCTACACCTTCCAGCGTTCCAAAGGGCATCAACAGCGCGCGTGATTCGCGAAACCCGATAACCTCACACGGAATATCTTTGTCAGGCATAGGGCGTAAATGGACGATAGAGCCAATCGAAAGCTCCTTGCCAAAGCCCGCAATCTCCACCAAAAGGCCAAGCACCTTCACAACCGTGCCGTGAAGTTCGAACACAGGGATGGGAGAAATATTGGCGAGGGCTTTGTCAGCGAGGCGTTCCATGGACTTAATTTAACACACAAAGTATAAAAACTTAAAACGAAAGAACCCCTTTTCTTACATCGTTGGGGCATAAAGGCATTCTTTAATAATCTCATTATAAGATTCCTTAATGATGTCTTTGGACTCAAACCCCAGCAAGGCGATAAATTCTTTGACTTTTTCCATCACGCTGTCTGGGCACCCAGAAGGCTCGTCCATCTGCACTTCCAAAAACCCCTCTCCTGCCGTATCTGGCAAACAGTCCCAATAGACCCGCATAGACAGCTCATTACCTTCCCAAATCATACGGTTCTTTTTAACAACGTGGAGAGGATCCCCTAAAATATCGATGACGCTGCTATCGCGTTCGGACAATCTTAAAAAAGCGACGCTGATGTGTGACCTTCGAAGGCCGCCGAATTCGCTATCAGGACGCTCCAAAATTATTTCTTGCTTGTCATCGCTGTAACTTCTGATTTTTACAACCGCAGGTCCCAACTGATAAATTGAGTCTGTGTGGGGAACGCTCTTGGAGGAGCCCATCTGCCGAGTCAGTATGTTTCTTATGTTTTGAAGCCGCTCCTGAGGCAAAGATGTAAGGTTTATTTTGGCACTGATGTGAGTCATCCTCATGTTATATCTTACAAATACAGATAACACCAATAGAGGCAACAATACGTAAATAAGTAATTTTCTGCCTCCTTTTTCACTTTTCTTGTTAACCTTTTCAAAAATGTGTTAATATTTTCATTAACGAAGTTTAACGGCGGGATAGCCGAAAAGCTCGTCTGGGAAAACATTAACGAAGGGGTTTTAAACATGCGGGTCCTATTGGTAGAAGACGATAGCTCCACATCCAAAAGCATAGAACTGATGCTCAAAAGCGAAGGGTACGTCGTAGACGCGACCGATTTGGGCGAAGACGGGCTGGATTTGGGAAAAGTGTACGACTATGACATCATCATTCTTGATTTAATGCTCCCTGATATGGATGGATATGATGTTCTCAAAAATCTTCGCGCATCCAAGGTGGAAACCCCTATTCTCATTCTCTCGGGCCTAGCCGAACTTGATAATAAAATCAAAGGATTGGGCTTTGGCGCGGATGATTATTTAACCAAGCCTTTTGATAAACGTGAATTGGTGGCGCGTATTCAGGCCATCGTACGTCGCTCTCAAGGGCATGCTCAATCAAAGATTATCACAGGGCCGGTGGTCGTGAATCTTGATACCCGCACCGTTGAGGTAGAAGGAAAAACCCTTCACCTAACGGGCAAAGAATACGGAATCATGGAACTGCTCTCCCTGCGCAAGGGCACAACGCTCACCAAAGAAATGTTCTTGAATCACCTTTATGGCGGCATGGATGAGCCAGAAGTGAAAATCATTGACGTGTTCGTGTGCAAGCTTCGCAAGAAAATTGAAACCGCTACAGGCGGCGATTCCTTCATAGAAACAGTGTGGGGACGCGGCTATGTCCTTCGCGACCCCGCCGAAGGCTCCGCGCCAAAACAAAAGGCAAGCGCTTAATATTACAGAGAACTAATTTTTATCCCCGCTTTATGCGGGGATGATTTTTTATGGGATAGTCTTGGGTTTGGACATCGTCTTTGAAACTTGCTACTGATGGCAAATGCTCCAGCACTTGCCCAATATCCTCACCATATCCCGCGTCGTGCTTTTGCCCGTGCTGATTGGCCTGTTTTTCATTGAAGGCGCATGCGCGGCGTGGATGGCTTTATGGGTCTATATCTTTTGTGCAGTGACTGATTTTCTCGATGGCTGGATTGCCCGCAAATACAACATAACCTCAGGCATAGGCACATTCCTAGACCCCATATCCGACAAGATCATGGTGGCCGCGCTGCTTTTGGCTCTGGCCACGTTCGACAGGCTTGATGGATACTGGATGATACCCGCCATCATCATTTTAAGCCGTGAGTTTTTGATTGCGGGTTTGCGGGAATATCTTGGGCCACAAAACATAAAAGTGCCCGTATCGCGCCTTGCCAAATGGAAAACAGGCCTGCAAATGACCGCGCTTGGCTTTTTGGTGATTGGTGACTATGGAGATGTCCTAGTCCCCGATACGCTTTTCATTGGCCAGGTTCTGCTCTCCCTCGCCGCGCTGCTCACCCTTATAACAGGGTGGAATTACCTGAAAATTGGGCTAATACACATAAAATAAGGCGGGATGAAACCCTGCAATGCCTTGAAATCGCCATCAGGATTTGCAACCAATAGGTCATGTCAAACATGCTCTTTAATCTTACAAAACCTGTTCTGCACAGAATGGATCCCGAAACAGCCCACGGGCTAACGCTCAAAGGCCTGCAAACAGGGCTGATGCCCTCTTGCGCCCATGGCCAAAATGATGCGCGCTTAAAAACAACCTTATGGGGGCGCACGTTCCAAAACCCGCTCGGCCTTGCCGCTGGGTTTGATAAAAACGCGCAAGTGATAACACCCATGCTGAGCATGGGGTTTGGCTTTGTCGAGGTGGGCACAGTCACGCCCAAGCCACAAGATGGCAACCCCCGCCCCCGCGTATTTCGTGATGGCAGCCATCAGGCCGTGATAAACCGCATGGGTTTTCCCAATGATGGTCTGGATGTGTTTCGCCGCAACATTGAAAATTTTTTAAAAACGACGCCCCGCCCGCAAGGCGTTGTGGGAATCAACATCGGCATGAACAAAGGGCAAGAGGAGCCAGCGGTGGATTATTGCATGCTCGTGCACGCCCTTGGAAACTACGCGGATTACCTGACCATCAACATCTCGTCCCCCAACACGCCGGGTTTACGCAATTTGCAAAGCCGCGAAAACTTGCTGCCGTTACTGGAAAGCATATTGAACGAGCGCGCAAAATCATGCGCCTCCAACAATCCTCCCGTTCTGGTGAAACTTGCGCCAGATCTTGATGATACGCAGCTTGAAGAAGTGGCTGACAATTTACTGCAATCTGGTGTTGATGGTGTTATTCTCACCAACACCACGCTCGCGCGGCCAGATTTTCTGCCCGAAAGTTTTGCAAAAGAAACGGGCGGTTTAAGCGGCAAACCCTTGACCCAGAAATCAACGCAAATCATCCGTAAATTTTATGCGCTGACAGAAGGCAAGCTTCCCATCATTGGCGCAGGCGGAGTGTCTAGCGCGCAAGACGCTTACGAAAAAATAAAGGCGGGTGCGTCTTTGGTTCAACTCTATTCCGCGCTTGTGTTTCAAGGGCCTGCCCTTGTAACCAACATTGTTAAGGAACTTCCCATCCTTCTCGAAAAAGATGATTACAGCCATATATCAAAAGCCGTGGGACAGTCTGCATGAACAAAATAATTCCTCTTCTTTTGTGCCTTCTTGCCACGCCTGCCATGGCGCAGACCGCCACCCCGCAATACGGCATTTCTATGCATGGAGATTTAAAATACCCCAAAGACTTTAAACATCTGGACTATGCAAACCCAGATGCACCAAAAGGTGGCGTTTTAAAACTGGCCGATATCGGAAGCTTTGACTCACTCAACCCTTTTATCATCAAAGGCTCGCCCGCTGCGGGTTTGGCGTATCTGGGACAAAGCTTTGCTTATGACTCCCTTATGGAACAAGCCAATGATGAACCGTTTTCAATGTATGGCCTTTTGGCGCAAACCATTGAACGCGCCCCAGACAATTCATGGGTCGCCTTTAATCTTCGCCCTGAAGCAAAATGGGCAGATGGCGTCCCCGTTTCGGCGGATGATGTGGTGTGGACATTCAACACACTCATGGAAAAAGGTGCACCATTCTTTAAAGCCTATTATGGCGACGTCAAAAAAGTGGAAGCGACCAGTGCCAAACGTGTCAAATTCTCGTTCTCTCACAATGACAATGCCGAACTACCGCTTATTCTCGCCCAGCTTACCATTTTGCCCAAACATTACTGGACGCAAGCAGGGCATGATATTGGCAACACAACGCTAACGCCTCCTTTGGGCAACGGGCCTTATAAAATTGGTGAGGTCATACCAGGGCGCTCCATTGAATATATCCGCAACCCTGATTACTGGGGCAAAGATTTACCCATCAACAAAGGCCGCTTTAACTTTGATAAAATAAAATATGATTATTACAAGGATAGCAATGTGGCCTTAGAGGCTTTGTTTGCGGGGCAATATGATTACCGTCTTGAAAACACTGCCAAGCTTTGGCACACCGCCTATGATGCCCCCGCCATTAAAGATGGCCGCATCATCAAAGAAGAAGTGAAGCACGAGCGCCCCGCAGGCATGCAAGGGTTTATATACAATATGCGCCGCCCTGTCTTTGCTGACAAGGAAGTGCGCAAAGCCTTGGCCTATGCGTTTGATTTTGAATGGTCGAACAAGCAATTCGCCTACAACAGCTATAAGCGCACCGACAGCTATTTTGAAAACTCTGACCTTGCCGCGCCAGATGGTGCGCCAACAGGGGATGAACTTAAAATTCTGGAACAATATCGCGGCAAAATTTCCAACGATATTTTCACCACGCGTTATGAGCCGCCTGTAAATGATGGCTCTGGAAATATGCGAGAAAATTTGCGTATTGCCACAAAAATTCTGGAGGATGCAGGCTGGAAGGTTGGCAAGGATGGCATTCGCGTCAATGGCAAAGGCACTCGCCTGAAATTTGAAATCATTGATTCAAACCCTATGTTTGAACGCTGGGTTTTGCCCTTCATTGCCAATTTGAAAAAAATTGGGGTGGAAGCAAATTTCCGTGTGCTTGATTCCGCACAATATCAAAACCGTATGAATGAGTTTGACTTTGACATGACGCCTCTGCCCATTGCTCAGTCCAACTCCCCTGGCAACGAACAGCGAGATTTCTGGGGCTCTGAAAAGGCTGATATCAAAGGAGCGCGCAATTATATTGGCATCAAAGATCCTGTCATAGACGACCTTGTTGAAAAAATTATCCGTGCCAAATCCCGCGCGGAGTTAGTGGCACTTACCCATGCGCTAGATCGTGTTTTGCTCGCGGGCTATTACGTCATACCACACTGGCATTCAGATACGTTCAATCTCGCCTATGCTAAAAAACTGGCACACCCTCAAAAACTTTCTCCGCTCTCCCCGTCCGTAACCGATACATGGTGGGCAAAGCAGGAATAAATGAACATGAAAACAGCCATCATCATTCCAGCGCGCTATGCTTCCACGCGCTTCCCTGGGAAACCGCTCATCAA
>CAUJHK010000113.1 GCA_963204715.1 Pseudomonadota bacterium
TTCGACAATATCATCAACATGGGTGAAATCGCGTTTCATATCGCCGTTGTTGTAAACATCAATGGCCGCGCCTTCATACATTGTTTTCGTAAACTTAAAATACGCCATGTCGGGACGACCCCACGCGCCATAAACGGTGAAGAACCGCAAGCCCGTACACGGCAAGCCAAACAAATGCGCATATGAATGCGCCATCAGCTCGTTCGCTTTTTTGCTCGCCGCATACAGGCTTATCGGGTGGTCAACATTATCACTGACGCTAAATGGTACTTTTGTGTTCGCGCCATAAACCGATGAGCTAGAGGCAAACAGCAGATGTTTAACATCATGGTGGCGGCATACTTCGAGGATGTTTAAAAATCCCGAAATATTGCTATCCATATACGCCTTTGGATTATCAATCGAATACCGCACCCCCGCCTGCGCTGCCAAATTCACCACGCAATCGGGTTTGAAATCCCCCATCAATTTATTAAGAGCTTCAAAATCACATAAATCCATCCGCTCGAACTGGAAATTCTCAAACCCCTCCAACTGTTCCAAACGGTCTTCTTTAAGGGTCACATCGTAATAATCATTAAGATTGTCTATCCCGACCACAGTTCGGCCATCCATGCACAATCTACGGGCCAAATGGAAGCCTATAAACCCTGCCGCGCCGGTGATTAAAATCTTATCCATGGAGAACTCTCATTTTTATGAAATATTACATTGAGCATTATCAAAGGATGGCGATACAATCAAGGACATGAACAAAAATATGCCCCCCCTGCCCGATAAAGCCGCCATTTTAAACTTAATCGCGCAAAGCCCCGTTCCCTTAACCAAACGCGACATTGTCGATGCCTTTGAAATACGCGGTGACGACAGGCGGGACATCAAGGATATGCTCCGCGAGCTAGAGGCCGATGGCGCGATTGTCAAATCCCATGGCAAGGAATACACGGTGCCAAAAGGATTGCCATCTGTCGCCGTCGTCGAAGTTTATGAGATTGATATTGACGGTGATATGTTCGCCCGTCCCACCGAATGGAATGAAGACCTCCAAGGCCCTGCGCCGCGCGTTGAAATTGTGCCCGATGCAAAAGGCCATGCGCCATTGAAAGAATGCGACCGCGTGCTGGTGTCCCTTCGTCGTTTTTCGGACAAGCTTTATGAAGGTAAGGTTATCAAACGCCTTGATGACCCGCGTGGTCAGGTGATGGGGCAGCTTATTCACCACAAGAAAGGTTTTATTCTGGAGCCTGCGAACAAGCGCGCCAAACATTCCTTTGATGTCGCGCAGATGGATCTAAACGGCGCAACAGATGGCGACTTGGTTGTAGGAGAAATTCAACCATCCCGAGGATTGGAGCGAAAGAAAGTCCGCATCACACAAATTCTTGGGCGGCGCGATGACCCAAAGGCCATATCGTTAATTGCCCTTTATGAGGCTGGATTGTCCGAAAAATTCCCCGCCGAGGTCTTGGCAGATTGTGAAGGGATGACCGTGCCTGACCTTGGCGCGCGTGAAGATTTGCGCCCATATCCCCTTGTCACCATTGACGGGGCAGATGCGCGTGACTTTGATGATGCCGTATTTGCGCAGCGCGAAGAAGATGGCAATTACCATTTGATTGTCGCCATCGCCGATGTATCACACTATGTTCGCCCCAATTCTGCATTAGACAAAGAGGCCTATCGCCGTGGAAACTCAACCTATTTTCCTGACCGCGTCGTGCCTATGCTGCCTGAAGCACTCTCGAATGATTTGTGCTCGCTAAGGCCAAAAGAAAACCGTGCGTGCCTTGCGTTTCACATGCGCATTGATAAAAACGGCGCCCTGCTCTCCTATAAAATTGTGCGTGGCCTTATGCGTTCCGAAGCGCGCCTGACGTATGATCAGGTACAGGCCGCCAAGGATGGTGAGCCATCCCCCGCGACGGATGGTTTGATGAATACAGTTATCAATCCACTTTATGAAGCCTATGAAATTTTGGATAAGGCGCGTCGCCGCCGTGGCGCGCTTGATCTTGATTTGCCAGAGCGGCAAATCTTAATTGATAAAGATGGCAACATGACGAGGGTGAAAAACCGCGCACGGTTTGAATCCCACAAGCTTATAGAAGAGTTTATGATTTTGGCCAACGTAGCCGCCGCGCAAGCGTTAGAAGGGCGCAAAGCACCATGCGTTTATCGCGTGCATGACCGCCCTTCTGCCGAAAAATTAAAATCTGCGGGTGAGTTTTTAGAGGCCTTTGGATTGTCTATCCCCAAAGGCAACAGCATAAAGCCTGCTCAAATAAACATGCTGCTTGAAAAAGCAAAATCATCCGATTATTCGCACCTTGTCAGCGAGGTTATTTTGCGCTCGCAATCTCAAGCCATCTACCACCCTGAAAATATCGGTCACTTTGGACTGGCGCTTGAAAAGTACGCGCACTTCACATCACCCATTCGAAGGTACGCAGACTTGCTGGTCCACCGTTCGCTCATCAAGGCCTATGATTTGGGCGGCGGCGGGCTATCGGATGAAGAGGCCGTAACGTTGGAAGAACGTGCGGAGCATATCTCGCAAACAGAGAGAACATCCGCGGAAGCCGAACGAAACTCCGTTGATCGTTTTACAGCCAAATGGATGTCACAGCGCATTGGCGAGCAATTTGCGGGGCGCATCAATGGCGTTACGCGCTTTGGGCTGTTCGTCACGCTTGATGAAAATGGCGCGGACGGCCTTGTGCCTATTCGCACCCTGCCCCAAGACTATTACATTCACGATGAACAACAGCATGCCCTGATAGGAAAGCGCACGGGCATCGTCTATCGACTCGGTGCAAAATTAACCATTAGGATTATTGAGGCCGATGGTTTTACTGGAAGCTCGGTCTTTGAAGTGGTCGGGCGCGCGGGCGCGGATTTATCTGGGGTTAAATTCAAAACCCCTAATAATAAAGACTTGCAAAAACGGAATGGCTCGCATAATGGTGGTGCATACAAGAAAAAGGGTGGTCGTGGCGGGGTTAAAAAATCTGGTGCCAAAAAGAATAACAAGGATAGGCGCAAATAGCCGATAATATTTAACATTTAACTATGTATAGCTGGAGTATTTATGTCAGAAAAAATCACAAACAACGTCCCTGTTATTTCCTTTGTTACCAGAAGACTGGTGGCTGGCTACAAAGATGAGTTTACCAACAAAATTTCCCATGAGATCGGCGTTAAGGTTTCTCCCAAAACTGGTCAGAATTTATATATCCGTATAGAAGGCTCACAAGAGGCCGTTCAGCGCGCTGCTGAAATTATCAAACTTCTTGATCAAAAGGCTGGCGTTTTAGAAAGTCAGCATGGCCTGACAGGAACGAAGGATGTCACTGATGATCACTGGTCCCACATAGGCGTTGAATTAAAAAAGGCATTGAAGCAAAAATTTGACCCCTTAAAGTTGCAAAGAACCGAAACGGCGATAACGCTTACCGATAGTTTTTCCAAGGAAGCCGATGGTGCGGCCACGGCCGAATCCAAACAAGGTGTTCAAAAACAAAAACCCGCAAAAAAACAAAGCCTTCAATTCTTATCTGGTTTTGAGCCTAGAAACCTTCGTCAGGCCTTGGTTTATGAAGCCTGCACGGAAACCAAAACAAATGCAGATGGTGCAAAATCTCTGGTCAACAGCTATGTTTTTGCAGCTGGGCCTTTTGGCGGAGGAAAGACATTCACGCCTATTCGCGCAGGCTTTGAACTTTACAGCCAGGGACTTGTGGATGAAGTTATTTTTATACGGCCATCAACAACATCGTCCAAAAACAACCCTGGGGCGATGCCAGGTAGCCCTCGCGCCAAAATTGACCCCTATATAAAAGGTGGCGTTGGTAGCAACGTAAGCAAAATTGTTAAATCTTCACTTCAGGAATTAGAAGCTAAAAAAATTGTCCGTGTTTTAACGCCAGAATTTGAGCGCGGAGAAACCTACGATTACGCCTTTATTTTAGTGGATGAGCCACAAAACCTGACCATCGAGCAAGCAGAGCTTTTGATAGGGCGTTTGGGAGAAGGCTCTATCATGGTTTTTGCGGGCGATATCGGTGGCAGCCAGAACGACATCCGGGGACAGATGCCTGGGCTTGCACACTTGATTGCTACACAAGGCTCAGCCACAAAAACAAACCCCATATTGGCGGCTAGGACAGCTTTTGTTAAATTCACAGATGAAGATTCTGCCGCACGTAACGGCATTCTTCCTCATGTCAGCCATGCCTTGCGCAACCCGCCAGACGCCTACGCCGCGTTTTTAAAGGCTATTCAAGAAACGCGTCAGGATGCGAAGCTGGCCGAGGCCATTGACAACGCCCGCAAGTTTGGGGAGCAAACCCTGACGGAGATTGCGGAAAAAACATTTAGTCGTTATGAAAAACAAATACAGACAAAGTGGCCCTCTTTACTGCCCCAACATCAAGGGAATGTTACGCCATTTAAACATCCGGGACGTCATCATGCATAGACTTCTTGACATTCCTGTCAAAATCCGTATTT
>CAUJHK010000114.1 GCA_963204715.1 Pseudomonadota bacterium
GTGTTTTGCCAACCAGAACGGCGAGGGCGTTGCGCACGGTTTTTAACTGGAGTTCAACGGATGCGCGCGCGGCCTGCGTGTTGGCAAGGTCGGCTTTTTGTTGCGCCACATCAAGCATGGTAGTTGCGCCCGCATCAAAACGTGCCTGCACAATACGAAGCAATTCTTTTGCGCTGTTGAGGTTTTGGTCTGCAATGGAGAGGCGTTCTTGTAAATTGAGAACATTAAAATAAGTTTTGGCAACTTCTGACATCACGACAAGTGCTGTGGCGTCTTTTGAAAAGTCAGCGCTTTCCACATCCGCACCAGCGGCCGCAACCTTTGCGCGATTCTTGCCAAAAAGGTCAAGTTCGTAAGCCACCAGAAGACCTGCCGAGCCCGTGCTTTCCGACGTGGTTTTTCCTGTTTCAGGATTGACGCGGTCATATCCCAGTCCGCCCGTCGCATCCACAGACGGGAATTGCGTTGCCCCTACCGATTTTGCCAAAGCGCGGGCTTGTTCCACGCGCTGTATGGCCGCACCCAGATCATTACTGTAAGACAGCGCTTGGGACATCAAGCTATCCAGCTCGGCACTGTTAAAGTTCTTCCACCAGTCTTTGGCAACAACTGTTTCTTTGGTCGCGCTGCTTTCATTCCATTGCTGTGGCGCGTCTATGGCTGGTTTTTCGTAGGTGGGTATCATGGAGCAGCCTGATAAAAGGATGGCCACAAGGAAAGAATAGGAAAGATTTCGGGTAATCATACAAGCGCTCCGCATAGTCATTTATCTTTCGTGCCAACCTTACACGAAAAGCCACTATTCAAATAGACCATTCGGTCAAAAAGCCAAGCGAAAAATAAAGAAAAGCTTATGAATATTTATCAATGGCCTTTTTGACGTTGAGTTTCAGCTCTTCCGCCACCGCGCCAGCGTCACTTTTATAGCCCTTGCTGTGAACAACCGCCAAAGCGTCAAGGTGGGCCTGAATGATAACAACTTGAGCCTTGACGCTAAGTTCTGCTTTGTTGATGTAATCACGCAAAGATTCTGAAAAATAAGAAATCAGCTCATAACCACACATGGCCGAGATGTCCTTGATTTCATGGGCTTGCAAAAATATCTCGTCAGAAAGCTGGCTTCTTTCGGGAGAGGCGGGCAGATCTTTCATCTTGTTCCAAAGCGCGTTGAGTTTTTCAAGGCTTTCTCCAACCATCGCAGGGCTGTTTGTGCAAAGCTTCAAAACTTCTTTTTCTGCCTCATCAATCAATTCAGGCGCAATAAAGCCTTCATTGTGTTCATCACCATGAATGCCGACAGCACGTTGCTTGATAGTGTTTTTAACTTCTATCTTTTCAACGCCATCAAATTTGGGAGGATTATTCTGATCTGGCATGTTTTACCACAATTTCATCTGGTTTTGTTTTTCGCCGCTCTTTGCTGTCATAAGGAACATTCTTTCGGCGCCTGTCAGGGCCAAAAAAATTTGGCGATTTTATAAAGGGTCTGGGGTGTTCGATCACTGAGCAAATGCGCCCCGCAAGGCCACTACCCGATATGGGTTTAACCATGGATTCGTGCGCCCCTAAGTCACGAGATTTATGGGCAATATATTCTGTTGTGTATCCGCTGATAACAATGACGGGAAGAAAGCGGATGGTGTCGCTGTGGTGAGAGCGTATCCAGCGCAGGAGTGCATCGCCATTCTCGCCTGGCATCAGCCAGTCCATAAGAATGATATCAACAGATCTTAAATAGCGGCTTTTTTTGGTGGCCTGAACCGCCGTTAAAAGGTCCTTTGCTTCTTTCACGTTTGAGCAGGTCATAATATCCCCGACCCCGAAAATTTTAAGCATTTGCGTCAGAAGATTCTGGATATAGAGAGAGTCCTCCACAATCAAAATGGACAGGTTGCTTAAATCATAGGGCTGAGGCTGTTTGTTGAATACTGGCATAATGACGCTTTTTTAAGAATCGACGTATTCTCATTATAGGGTATTACGTGTGCCGTAAAAACCATAATCTTTTAAAGTGAGCCGCGTGTATGGTAGGCCAGCCAGATAGCTATAATTATCAATAATATTGAAAAAATCTGCGCCAGTCTTTTCTTAATGGCTGGATTGGAAAGGCGATGCGCGGCCGTGTCAGCAAGGACGACCAGAGTGCCATGGACCAATGTGGCCACGAAGACATAGGAAATGGTAAGTGTCAGAATGGAAGAAAAGTCAGGCGTTTTTGAAAATGAGGGCAATACGGACATGTAAAACACAGCCGCTTTGGGGTTTAGAATGTTGGTGACAAAGCCCCGCAGGAAATGATTCTTTTCGGATGCGGACACATCAGACGTTTTTGATGAATCTTTCCAGCAATCATAGGCAAGCCAGAGCATGTAGGCCACGCCTGTCCATCGTAAAAGCTGGTAAAAATAAGGGTGTTCTTGCAAAAGGGTTGCTGCGCCAAGGGCACACAAAAGCCCTACCACAAAAAGCCCTGAAGCAATCCCAAAGACCATAAGGAAGCCAGCTTTTTTACCATGGAGCGAGGACAGCAAGGTTAGGTAAGCCATATTAGGCCCTGGCGTTAATTCGATGGCAACACAGGTGATAAGAAAAGGGATCATTTTATAGGCTATAGCATTCTTTTAAATGGCGGAGGAGGGGGGATTCGAACCCCCGATAGGCTTGCACCTATGCCGCATTTCGAGTGCGGTACGTTCAACCGCTCCGCCACTCCTCCAAGCAGATAAGGATATAATAGATAGGGCTGTCCTTGTCCACTAACCCTTGTTATTCGCCAAATCTTTAAGCGCATAAAGGATATCAAGGGCTTCTTTGGCGTTTAAAGTGTCAGGATCGATGTCTTTTAGGCGTGTTTCAACCTCGGATGGCTTTGCTTGTGCCGCGGGTTTTGGGGCGGCGGAGAATAAGGGCAAGTCCTCGTTCAACCGTTTGGCGGGGTTGGTTTTGGCATCAGAATTTAAAAGCTCTAACACCTCATTGGCGCGGGCAATCACATCATCTGGAATGCCCGCCAGTTTGGCCACATGAACACCATACGACCTGTCCGCCGCGCCAGCCTTTACAGCGTGCATAAAGATAACATCGCCTTCCCATTCTTTGACCTGCATGGAATAACAGGCAAGGGTTTTGAGTTTGGATTGAAGATTTGTCAGCTCATGGTAGTGGGTTGCAAAAATGGCGCGAGATTGGTTTATGTTGTGCAGATATTCAACGCACGCCCACGCGATGGACAGGCCATCATAGGTGGATGTACCGCGCCCTATTTCATCAAGGATAACCAATGAACGTGACGTGGCCTGGTTTAAAATGGTGGCGGTTTCGACCATTTCCACCATAAAGGTTGAGCGACCGCGCGCAAGATCATCAGACGCCCCTACACGCGAAAAGCATTTATCAACAATGCCGATATGCGCGGACGTTGCGGGCACAAAAGACCCCATTTGCGCCAGTATCGAAATCAATGCATTCTGGCGCAAAAAGGTTGATTTACCCGCCATGTTCGGCCCCGTCAAAAGCCATAGTTTTTGGTTGGGGTTTAACGCGCAATCATTGGGAACAAAGGCCATGCCTGTTCCTTGCAGCGCATGTTCAACCACGGGATGCCGCCCCCCTTTGATATCAAACGAAGTGCTCTCATCCATCACAGGGCGGGCATAGTTCTTTTCTTTTGCCAGCACAGATAACGATATGGCTACATCAAGGTCTGCAACGCCGCGAGAAATAAGGCCAAGATTTTCGGAAACATTTGAAACATCTGCAACAAATTGTGCAAAATACTTTTGTTCAATGGCCAGAGATTTTTCACCTGCGCTTGATATGTCGCGCTCAAGCTCTGATAATTCTGGCGTTGTAAAGCGCGCGTTGTTGGCCAATGTCTGGCGGTGAATAAAGGGGTTTGACCCATCTGTAGATTTTACCATCAACTTATCCGCGTGGCGTGATGGCACTTCGATGAAATATCCTAGAACATTATTATAGGATATTTTCAAAAGATTGATGTCGGTGGCATCACGGTATTTGGATTGAAGCGCGGCAATCAGGCGTTTGCTTTCGTCGCGCAGGGAACGCAGATGGTCAAGCTCAGGCGCAAAACCTTCGCGGATAAACCCACCGTCACGGTCATTCATGGGCAAGGTGTCGCCGAGCGCAGCATTCAAAATATCTTTGAGCGTTTGTGTGTTGGTGGTTTGTGCCATCGCGTCGGCAAAATTTTTCAAAAGTGGATGATTGCCAAGAAGCAATCGGCCCCGAAGGTTTTCGGCAATGACCAATCCATCACGTACCATGCCCAAATCTCGCGGCCCGCCACGGCCAATGGTAATGCGTGATAAAGCACGTTCCAAATCTGGCATTTCGCGCAGCAAATTTAAAAGTGTGTCCCGCACATCAGTTGAATTTAAGAATAATTCAATTTCGTCATGACGCTTGGTAATCGTAGCAAGGTTAGTAAGCGGAGCAGATAACCGTGCCTGCAACAATCTTGCGCCCGTACCTGTCACGGTGCGATCAATGCAATCGAGCAAACTTCCTCGGCGGTCACCACTTTGTGTGCGGGTAAGCTCAAGGCTGCGGCGCGTGGCGGGATCAATGTCCATAACATCGCCAAACGATAGCTGGCGAAGGCGAGCAATGTGCGGCATTTTGCCTTTTTGTGTGCGGGCGATGTAATCAATCAACGCGCCTGCGGCGGCGGTTTCTGGGCGTGTGAGCGCGCCAAAGGATTCCAGTGTCCCAACACCAAAAAGCGTTTCAAGCCTTTTAAGTGCGTTTTGGGAATCAAACAGACTTGAGGGCTGCGGTGTTAAAATATTTTTTTGCTGCGAAAAAATATCTTGCGTCGCAAGCCTGTCTTGCAACAAAATCTCGGACGGGTTGACGCGATCAATCGCCGCGCTGACTTGATCTTTGGACAGGCTTTGCGACAAAAACTCGCCAGTTGATACATCAAGCCACGCAAGGCCAAATGTTCCACCCGTTTCGCACAGGCTTGCGATGTAATTGTTGTCGCGCGCAGAGAGGAGGGTGTCTTCGGTTAAGGTGCCTTGCGTGACCACGCGCACAACATCGCGGTTCACAAGGGCTTTATATCCGCCGCGGTTTTTGGCTTCTTCAGGCGTTTCGGTCTGCTCACAAATCGCAACCTTAAAGCCTGAACGAATAAGCTTTGCCAGATAAGGCTCATAAGAATGATAGGGGACACCGCACATCGGGATTTCCTCACCCTGATTTTTTCCACGTTTGGTGAGCGTGATATCAAGGCATTCGGACGCGGCAATCGCATCATCGAAAAACATTTCGTAAAAATCACCCATGCGGTAAAACAACAACATATCGGGGTATTGTTCTTTTAGGGCATGATACTGCGCCATCATCGGCGTGTGTGTGGCCGTGGCAGTGTCATCATTCGTGGCTTTAAGGGCGGTGCTTCGTACCATTACTCTTTTCAATGCGTTCGCGTTACTCCGCCGCAATTTTAAAGGCCTTATTCGCAAAGTGTTTGGCGATGCGTTCCACCAGTTGACGCGCAATGTCGTCTTTGGAGGATTTAGGCCATTCTTCAACCGTTTTGGATGTTACGAAATATACCTGATTTTCATCAACATTGAAGGCGGGATTGTCTGCAGACACCAAGTTAGCCACAACCCAGTCGCATCCTTTTTTGGTCAGCTTGGCCTTGGCATTGTCCAAAAGATGTTCCGTTTCTGCGGCAAAGCCAACCACAAGGGCAGGACGGGATGAGGAAGGCGTGGATAATGTTTTCAAAATATCTGGATTTTGGGTGAAGGAGAGGGAGAGTTTGTCGTCGTTTCCTTTTTTTATTTTTGACGATGCGTATTGTTCGGGCGCCCAATCGGCCACAGCGGCAGCGCACACCGCAATATCCGCAGGAAGTGATTTTTGACAGAATTCTAACATTTGCGCGGTGGTTTCAACGCGTATCGTTTTTATGTCGTCGGGATCTTTTAAAGATGTCGGGCCGGAAACAAGGGTAACGGACGCGCCCATGTCGGAGAGTGCGCGTGCAATCGCATGGCCCTGCTTGCCAGATGATCTATTGCCAACGAAACGTACTGGGTCGATAGGCTCAAACGTAGGGCCAGACGTGACAATAGCGCGCAGTCCTGCAAGCGGTTTGTTGTTTTGGAAATGGGTGATGAGGCTTTCCAACATCTCGGTGGCTTCGGGCAGCCTGCCTTTTCCAACTTCGCCGCACGCCATGTCGCCCGTGGCGGGTGATATTATTTTGATGCCGCGGGCGGCCAGTGTTTTGATATTGTCTTGTGTTGCCGCGTTCTCCCACATTTGCGGGTTCATGGCGGGAAAGACCATAATGGGCTTGTTGCTGGCCAGAAGGGTTGTGCTGGCCAAATCACCCGCCATGCCATGCGCCATCTTGGCCATCATGTTTGCGCTGGTGGGTGCGATGATAATCAAATCGCAGTCGCGTGATAGACGTATATGCCCCATCTCGGTTTCGTCTTTCAACGACCAAAGATCGGTGTAAACGGGGTTTTCGGATAATGAGGCAACGCTTAATGGGGTGACAAACTGCGCGCCGCCTTGGGTGAGGATGCATTTGACATCCCCGCCATTCTTGCGAATAAGGCGGATAAGCTCCAATGATTTATAGGCGGCAATGCCACCCGAGATCACCAGCAATATCTTTTTGCCATTCAGCATCCAAGTTTGTCCTTATAACAGAAGACCCTGCCTTTTAAGGGGCAGGGTCATCCTATAAAATATTTTCAAAAAACGCGAGTAATTACTCAGCGGCTTTTTCAGCGTCAGCAGCAGCATCTGTTGCGGCAGCAGCGGCATCATCAGCAGCAGCAGCAGCGTCTTTTGCAGCATCAGCGGCTTCGCCAGCAGCGTCAGCAGCTTCTTCAGCAGGTGTTGTTGTCATTGCATCTTTTGCAGCGTCAACAGCTTCGCCAGCAGCATCTTTTGCTTCTTCAGCAGCATCAACAGCAGCGTCTTTTGCATCTTCAGCTACAGCAGCAGCGTCTTCTGATACGTTCTGAACAGCTTCAGCAGCGTTGTCCATTGCGCCTTCAGCAGCAGCGCCCATAGAATCACCAGCAGCTGGCTCAACGGCTGTGATGTCGGCAGAGCCGTCTTGTTTGTTGTAGATAACTTGCATAGCTGCGATACCTGCGAACAGGACAACGGCGGCGAATACAACTGATTTTACGATGTTGTTCATAGTTTAAGTTCCTTCAATGTTAAAGTTAACGGCGTTCACCCTTAAAGTTTTGCTTTGCGGTGCTTTTGTTCCGCTTCATTCGGATGAAACCGTAATGAATGCAGTGGGGCAGTTATAAAAATTCTGTGGTTCAAATTCAAGAGGTTTTTTCACATAAGTCTTAAATTTTTACACCCATATGGATGGCCACCACCCCAAAAGTCAGGTTTTCGTACCGGCATTGGCGGAATCCTGCGGCTTCCATGCGTTTTAATAATTCTTTTTGGGAAGGGAATTTTCTTATGCTTTCAACAAGATATTGGTAACTTTCCTCATCTTTGGCGACGATTTTGCCTATTTTGGGGATGAGCTTGTAGGAATACTCGTCATAAATGCGGGCCAAAAGCGGCTCATGCACCTTTGAAAACTCAAGGCAATAGAATCGTCCCCCTGGTTTTAGAACGCGCAAAGCCTCGGACAAAGCATCGTCAATGTGGGTCACGTTTCGAAGGCCAAAGGCTATGGTATAAACATCCACCGAATGATCGGGGATGGGCAGGCTTTCGGCATTGCCTGTGATCCATTCAAAATCATCCCCCATGCCCTTATCAATGGCGCGGTCGCGCCCGACGGCCAGCATTTCGGCGTTGATGTCGCAAAGCGTGATTTGCGAGCCTTTACCAACCTTTTTGCGGATGCGGAATGCAATATCGCCCGTGCCGCCCGCAACATCCAAAAAGCGCATTCCTGCGCGCGGGCGGATTTTGCGCACCAGATGGTCTTTCCAAAGCCTGTGAAGCCCGCCAGACATAAGGTCATTCATCACATCATAGCTAGGCGCGACGGAATCAAAGACCCCGCGCACCAGCTTGGTTTTTTCATCGGGGGCGACTTGCTTTTCACCGAACCAGTTTTTTTCCGAATTTTGCATGATGATATCCTTGGCAAATAATGGTAATGAAATAGCCCATGAAATTACTTAAAGCAATGGCCACGGTGGGTGGTTTGACGGGCGTAAGCCGAATTTTGGGGTTTGTCCGTGATGTGATGACCGCCGCCATTCTGGGTGCTGGGCCAGTGGCAGATGCCTTTATTGTCGCGTTAAAACTGCCCAATTTTTTCCGCCGTATCACAGCCGAAGGCGCATTCAGCGTGTCATTTGTGCCCATGTACACCAAAAAGCGTGAGCAAGAAGGTGATGATGCCGCCGATGCGTTTGCGTCCAACACGTTCGGAGTCATGTGTTTTATTTTAACGCCCTTTATCATCGCGGCCATGATGGCCATGCCATTTATCATTCATCTCATTGCGCCAGGGTTTGAGCCTGGGCAGGCGCGTTATGAGTTATCCATAGAGATGACGCGCATAACCTTTCCTTATCTGCTGCTTATATCTTTAAGCGCTTTATTGGGCGGTGTTTTAAACGCGCATGATAAATTTATGCCCTTTGCGGCTACGCCCATTGTGTTCAATTTAACATTGATTGCGGCACTGTTGATTTTGGAGCCGCATCTGGCAACGGGCGGCCATGCATTGTCATGGGGGTTGTTCATCGCAGGGTTTTTACAGGTTTTTGGCCTGATGTATTTTATCAAAAAAACAAAAATAAAAATAAAGTTCCAGCTTCCAAAATTTGATGCCGACATTAAAAAGCTTTTTGCTTTGATGGGGCCGGGTGTTTTGGGGGCGGGTGTCATGCACGTTAATTTGTTTGTGGATGTTATCATTGCCTCGACGCTGCCTGAAGGTTCTATTGCTTATCTTTATTACGCTGACAGGTTGAACCAGCTGCCGCTTGGTATGGTGGGGATAGCCGTGGGCACGGCGCTGTTGCCAATGTTGTCGCGGGCGATGACAAGCGATGATACAAGTCATGCAAGGCATTTGTTCAACCGCGCTCTGGAAGTTTGTTTGCTTCTCGCGCTTCCTGCAGGCGTTGCCATGATGGTTACGGCTGAGCCATTGATAAAGTCTTTGTTTCAGTATGGCGCGTTTGATGCAAATGATGCGGTCATTACGGCCAGCGTTTTAACGGGGTATGCTATTGGCGTTCCTGCTTATGTGGGGGGCAAGGTTTTATCGACGGCCTATTATTCAAAACAGGATACAAAAACGCCTGTCAAAATGGCGGTCATTTGCGCCCTTATGAACATTGGCCTTGCGCTGATATTGATAAAACCCCTTGGTGTGGCGGGCATAGCGACGGCGACTGGGGTTGTCGGCTGGGCGCAGGTATATCTGCTCTGGAAGGGGCTAAAAACCCATGAAACAACGGCGTTTGACGCGCGCTTTAAGCATTCATTCCCCCGCATAATCTTTTCATGTTGCGCTATGGCCGTTGTTCTGGTTATAGTTGCGCATTACACAAGTGGATATTATGACGCAAACAAATTTGAAAAAATCTCTGCACTCCTTGTTCTGGTGGCCTCTGGCCTAGCCACATATTCACTCGCCATATTTATGACTGGCGCTTTAAAAATTTCAGAAATTAAATCTCTATTTATAAGGAAAAAAGTGCGATGAAACGCATATTTTCGGGCATGCAGCCCACAAACAGACTAACCCTTGGTAACTATCTAGGGGCTCTAAAAAACTGGGTTAAAATGCAAGATGAGGCCGATACGCAATGCATTTATTGTGTGGTGGATCTTCATGCGATTACGGTATCACAGGACACGGCGGGCATTAAAACAGCCACGCGTGAAGTGGCGGCGGCGTATATTGCGGCGGGCGTTGACCCCAAAAAATCAATCATATTTGCGCAAAGTGCGGTGACCGCCCATTCTCAGCTGGGCTGGATTTTGGGATGTATGACGCCGCTTGGATGGTTGAACCGGATGACCCAGTTTAAGGACAAGGCGGGCAAGGATAAGGAAAAAGCATCGCTTGGCCTTTATGGGTATCCTGCATTGATGGCGGCGGATATTCTGCTGTATCAGACCACGCACGTGCCAGTGGGGGATGACCAAAAGCAGCATGTTGAATTGACGCGCGATATCGCAACGTCCTTTAACATTCATATCGCCAAGAAGGATTTTTTTACAATTCCCGAACCCGTTATTATGGGGGACGCCACGCGTGTGATGTCCCTTCGTGATGGGACGGCGAAGATGAGCAAATCTGCCGAAAGCGATATGAGCCGCATCAACCTGACCGATGATGCTGATTTGATTGTCCAGAAAATCAAAAAGGCAAAAACGGATGCAGGGGTCGTCCCCTCAAACGAAGGCGAATATGAGGGCCGTCCCGAAGCCAAAAACCTGATTACGATTTATGCCGCGCTTGCGGACACATCGAAGGAAAAGGTTATGGGCGAATATGGCGGCCAGCAGTTTTCGGCGTTCAAGAACGCTTTGTCCGACCTTTGCGTGGATAAATTGTCGCCAATGACCACCAGAATGCGTGAATTGATGGCTGATGTGGGCGAAATTGACCGTATTTTGGCCGACAGCGCAGACAAGGCGGCGGCCATTGCCGAGCCAGTGATGAGCGATGTGATGGACGTTATGGGCTTTTGGAAGCGTCCATAGTCATAAATTTGTAAAGAAAGACGCAACTGTTCTATGAATGGCTTGTGCGGTTTAATGACCAAGGTATAATCGAATCATGATGTTGCGTCTTTTTATAGCGGTTGCTGTTTTGTGTCTTCCAGGTTTGGCGAAGGCGGATTATTTCGTCTGGCAGGATGAGGGGGCGGGGCTGTCCTTGACTTTTCCTGATACCTGGAAGGTGCAAAACAATGTAAACCCGAATACCCTTATGACCGTCATGGGCCCATCAGACCTGAACGGCCAGCCTGTGTGCCGTGTGGATGTGACGCCAGACCGTCGCTATACCATTTTCCCTGCCCGTTACGGCGATGATGTCCAAAAGGTGGCTTTGAGTGTGCCCTTCTGGAAAGCTTATCTGGGCAATTATGATGAGTTCCAGCTTGGCAATGTGTATGACGGGGCAGGGCTTGGCCGCTGGTTCGCCAGCTATGCCATGGCATCCTACAGCAAACGCTTTGGCACGGCCTACCAGTCTCGCCGCGCGGTGATGTATGCCTCGCTTTATGGTGATAAACTTTATGTGGTTGAGTGTTCCGCTATGGCACATGAGTATGAACGCTGGGATGCGGATTTCCGCGGCATTATCAAAAGCATTGATTTCAAAAAGGCCTATCATGAACTTCCCACGGGTGAATATGCTGATTTCTTAAAAGAAGCAGAAGTCTTTTTCTGGGCGCCGCAAGGGCCTGATGGCACGACGGCCTATTAGATTCTTGGATTTTAGGATGCTTAGATGCTATCTTTTCCAAACATCTAAGTTTCCAAACACCTAAATATCCAAGTACCCAACAGCATGCAAATTTACCTCCCTATCGCTGAAATGTCTGTGCCCGCCGAAACTCTGGTTGTTTTGGGTGTAGCGGTTGGGTTCCTGTCGGGCGTGTTTGGTGTGGGCGGCGGGTTTCTGGCCACGCCGTTTTTGCTTTTTATGGGCGTGCCTCCAGCCGTGGCCGTGGGAACGCAAGCCAATCAGCTAATCGCCACAAGTGTAACGGGCGTTTTGGGGCATTGGCGGCGCGGGAATGTTGATTTTCAAATGGGCGGTGTCATGCTCGGTGGCGGGATGATAGGCACAGTTGCGGGAATGTTTGTTTTCCGTCTGTTACAGCATTTTGGGCAGATTGATGTTTTTATCGGGTTTTCCTACGTCATATTGTTGGGCACTATAGGTCTTATGATGCTGTTTGAGAGCGCCTCAAGCCTTTTAAAGAAAAGCGCGGTGTCGTCTGACGTTCAAAGCATCAGCCAAAAGGAATTTTTTAAAAATCTTCCTTACAAAATGCGCTTTGCCAAATCACGCCTTTATATTTCTGCGTTGCTGCCCGCTGGCATTGGCTTTGTGGGCGGCCTGCTGGTATCTATCATGGGGATAGGGGGCGGGTTTGTTCTCGTTCATGCCATGATTTATATTTTGGGCATGCCAGTCACCTTGGTGGCGGGGACATCACTATTCCAAATTATATTTGTGTCGGCTTTTGCCTGCGTGTTGCATGCGGTCGCCAGCAACACGGTTGATATTATTTTGTCTGCCGTGATGATGATTGGCGGCGTGGTGGGTGCGCAAGTCGGGGTGCGTTTTGCCAAAAAAATAAGGGGTGCGCCTGCGCGCATTCTTCTCTCACTTATCATTATGGCGGTTTGTGTGCGCATGCTGGCAACGCTGTTTGTTCAGCCCGCTGATTTGTTCTCGCTGGATATACGGCCATGAAAAAGTATTTTGTTTTTTTACTGGCTCTTTTGTTGTCTTGTCCCGCCATGGCACAAGGCCTTTTGCAGTTTGAACTGGCCGAGGACAGGGTTGATATTACAACAGGATTTAACGGGACGAGCATTGTGGCTTTTGGCACAGTGCCTGGTTTGACGCCACAGCAAAACATGGTGGTTACACTCAAAGGGCCGGAAACAAAAGCAATAGTCAGGCTTAAATCAAAAGGTGTCACAGGCGTTTGGTCTAATGACGAGGCTGTAGAGTTTAGGCGTGTCCCTAGCTATTATGATTATGCGTTGCTAAATACCGCAGTAGAAGAATCCATTACGCCTTCTGTGTTGTCAGAAGCCGAGATTGGGACAGAACATTTGGCTTTTTACTCTGAAGATGAAATGAGTGCTGATGCGTTAGAGCCTTTTCATGACGCGCTTATTAGACGAATGAGAGTTAAGGGGCTTTACGCGGTCAAGCCATCTGCGATAGAGTTTCCGAGCAAAGATTTGTTTAAAGTATCCTTCGTTATTCCACCAGGTGTTCCAACCGGCACTTATACGGCTGAAGCAACCGTATTCGAAGACGGCAACGTCTTGGAAACTCTTTCCAAAACTTTACAGGTAGGTCAGGTGGGCTTTAACGCCCGCGTATATCTGTTTGCGAATAATTATTCTTTATTTTACGGTATTTTTTCTGTTGTCTTGGCGGTTGTGTTTGGGTGG
>CAUJHK010000115.1 GCA_963204715.1 Pseudomonadota bacterium
TGATTGTTATGGGCATTGTCATAGGCCTTGTCATGGCCGCTGCCTTTTCACGTGCGTTACGCTTTACCAAGAAAAACGAATTTGTGACCGTCACGCTGCTTTTGATCTCCGCACACATGGTTTTTATAACAGCAGAACTTATCAACCATTCTGAAATCTTCCATGTATCCTCCATTATTGCGACCACAGTTGCTGCTCTGTTCCTTGGAAACTACGCCCGCAATATCTTGCCGCCCTCGTTGGATGAATATCTGGGCAAGCTTATTGAGCACATGGCATTCGTCGTAAACTCTCTTGTATTTTTAATGGCGGGATTGTTGTTTGCCAGTTCGGGCGTTGATTTTGCAGAACTATGGCTGCCTATCGCTGTCACCGTTTTAATTGTAGCTTTTGCACGCATTGTCGCCGTGTATGCCGTTGTAAAACCTTTGAACGCAGCAAAGCTGGAAGCCCCTATTCCCGCATCTTGGCAAAAGCTTTTGGCATGGGGCAGCCTGCGCGGCGCGCTTTCTATCATCATTGTCCTCATAATACCTGAAAACTTTACAGTGGATGGCTGGACAAACGCACACTCACCACGTGACTTTCTATTGGCGCTCACTGTCGGCTGCATTCTGTCCACCTTGTTTATAAAAGCGCCGATGATTATGCCCATCATGCGCCGTTACAAAATAAATGCCATTGACCCTCTAAAAGAAGCGCATGAAGCAGATCTGGCTATTTATTATCTTCTGGCAGAAAAAACACGATTACACTCATACAAAACAAAAGGATTCTTAAGTCAGGATAATTTTGAAAATCTTGTATCCCGCGTGGAATGCAAGCTGGCAGATGCCGCCGACAAGCGAAACACGCTTATCAAAGAACGTGGCATGAGTATTTTTGACCAGTCCTTGCACCTGTCTATGGTTCATGTCGAAAAAACCGTTTTGAAAAAACTGTTTATCAATGAAGAAGTAAGCGAAAAGACATACAGAAAAGTGTATAGCAAGCTTACATTACAGCAGGAAAAAATTGAACAGGCACTCCATAACGAAATTGACCCCAAAGCCTATATGGACAGAAAAGATATTTTTGACAGGCTTGTTTCTTTCCTTCAAAACCCATTTGATAAAAACAAGAACGTCGTAACCATTCAAGAAAAACTGGAATATTACAGGGCGCAGATGATTATGGCGCGCAAAGCCGTACAAACCATCGAAATCATGCAAATTGAACATGGTCAGCCTGTCTTTTTGGATGAATCCTTTCACGTTGTCAGTTCAAGATACAGACAATACCGTGACCGCTCTGGCGCGAAGGCTGATGCCCTTGTTGCCGAAAATTTTGAAGAGCTATCACCCTATTTAAAAAAACTGGCGGAGCGGTCATTGGCATCTTCTGGTGCGAGAGCATTGGAATATCTTCGCAATAGCGGCCTTGCTGATGAAGCCACGGAAGAAGAGATTATCCATACCTACGCGCCAGCAAAATAATTTGTAGCTTAGTCCAGCACAATATATTGGATGTCGATTACTTCAATGGTTTCTACGCGGTCGCCCAGGCGTACATCCACGCTGTCACCAATACGAGATTTCATAAGGGCACGCGCAACAGGCGACAGCCAGTTTATCTTCCCATGGTCTAAATTTGCCTCGTCCACCCCAACAAGCTTGACCACCATCTCGGTATCATCCATACGAACATACGTTACCGTTGCCCCAAAAAAGACCTGCTCCACGCCCTGCTGGTTTTTAGGGTCCACCACTTCTGCGCTTTCCGTCTTTTTGGTCAGGTAGCGGATACGGCGGTCAATTTCCCGCAGACGTTTTTTATTATAAAGATAATCCCCGTTTTCAGAACGATCGCCGTTTCCTGCGGCCCATGACACTATTTCAGTGATTCTGGGACGTTCCTCCTTCAATAAGAACCGCAGTTCATCACACAAGGCTGCATAACCAAGCGGAGTCATAAGGTTTTTAATACCCAAAGGCAGATCCTCTGGAACATCGTCCAAATCATCATCGGGGTCTTCGCCATCAGGCTCTTTTGTAAAGGCTTTGCTCATAACTATAAACACTAGACAAAACAGAGGTATATCTGCAATCTCTATTTTGCCAAAACCTCTGGCATGCTCTTTTACAAGGCTCATTTGATGAAAAAATCTGGTTTGTCCTTTGATGTGCTGCAATCACGTGACTTTCGGTTGCTGCTCTTTACAAGAATGTTCAGCTTGTCCGCCCTGCAGGCACAGGCGGTCATTGTTGGCTGGCAGATTTTTATCCTTACCAAAGACCCCCTTCTTTTGGGGCTAACAGGGCTGGCCGAAGCCGTCCCCGCAATCACATGCGCGCTGTTTGCGGGGCATGTTGTTGATAACTCCCGCCCTCAAAGGGTTTATCTTTACTGTCTTCTGGCGTTGCTCATCAACACGTTCGTCCTCTTTGCAATAGGAAGCGGACTTATCAAATTGGAGGTGGGCGCGTTTCTGGCTCTTGCCTATGCGGCTATTTTCACATCGGGCTTGGCCAGAAGTTTTATTATGCCCTCGTCCTTTTCTTTGCTGGCGCAAATTGTTCCACAAAAAAATATCTCTTCTGCCTCTGCGTGGATGAGCGCAGGGTTTCAAACAGCGGCCATCTTATCTCCTGCTGTCGCGGGCATAGTTTATGGTGGATACGGAGCTATGGCCGCATGGTGCATGCCCATGGGCCTTATGGCGGCGGCATTTTTAATGATGACGGGCATCAAAGCCAAAAAATTTTCCCGCAATGGAAAACCACGGGAACCCTTTGTCCAAAGCGTGCGTGAAGGTTGGCGGTTTATTGCAAGGACGCCTGTCCTTCTGGGCGCGATGTCTTTGGACATGCTGGCCGTCCTCTTTGGTGGTGCGATTGCCCTTCTTCCAGCCTTTGCCACAGATATTTTGTTCGTTGGCTCTGAAGGGCTTGGCCTGTTGCGCGGTGCGCCAGCTTTGGGCGCAGTTGTTATGGCGCTTATACTCGCCGTAAAACCCATGAAAGAAATCCGCATAAAAACTCTCTTATGGGTGGTGGCTGGCTTTGGTGTCTGTATGATTGGATTTGGCCTAAGCACTGTTTTCTGGCTATCGCTTTTAATGCTGGCCTTAAGCGGCGCGTTTGACAGCGTCAGCATGGTCATCCGCCAAAGCCTTGTCCAGCTTATGACGCCTGAACACATGCGGGGGCGTGTATCATCAGTCAACAGCATGTTTATCATCTCCTCCAACGAGATTGGCGCATTTGAGTCTGGCGCACTGGCCAAACTGGTTGGCATTGTCCCTTCCGTTGTTATTGGCGGAGTGGGAACATTGCTGGTGACAAGTGCTGCTGCATTGTTTTTCCCAGAGCTTCGAAAAACAGTTATCCGCCCTGATGACAATGAAAAAGACGCAAAAGAATGAACATAAAACAGCGACATTCTGTGGCGGTTATAGGCGCAGGCCCTGCAGGGCTGTTCGCGGCGCAAACGCTGGCGCAGGCAGGATGTCATGTTGAAGTGTTTGACCAAAAGCCCACACCCGCCCGCAAGTTTTTGATGGCAGGGCGCGGCGGACTTAACATCACGCACTCTGAAAATTACCAAACGTTTATCACACGTTACAGCGCAGCCCAAAATAATCTAAAGGCCGCCTTGGATGATTTTACACCCAGTGATATGCGCGCATGGTGTCAAAGCCATGATGAAGAAACATTCGTAGGTTCTAGTGGCCGCGTTTTCCCAAAATCCATGAAGGCGTCACCGCTTTTGCGCAAATGGCTGTCTGCGTTAGATGAACTTGGCGTTGTCTTTCATGTGCGCCATCGTTGGGATGGTTGGGACAAGGACGGCCACCTTGTTTTCACATCAGGTGAATCACAAAAGACACAAGCCCGCGATGCTGTCCTCTTATGCCTTGGCGGCGCGTCATGGCCTTCCCTTGGGTCTGATGGAGCTTGGCGAAATGTTCTTACTAGCAAGAACATTGATGTCAAAAACTTTGAGCCATCCAACTGCGGGTTTGAAATTAAATGGTCCGATTATTTCCGCACCAAGTTCGCAGGAGAACCTCTCAAAGCCATATCATTAAGTATCGGTAACTCTAAAGTAATGGGTGAGATGATGATAACAGACAAAGGCATTGAAGGCGGCGCGGTTTACGCCCTGTCTTCCACCATTCGCCGCACCATCAATCAAAACAACATTGCACACTTGCTCATAGACCTAAGGCCTAATATGTCCATGGATGAAATTCAAGCAAAGCTTTCATTGCCGCGCGCAAGACACTCATTTTCAACATGGCTGCAAAAATCATTAAAGCTGTCGCCGCTGGCCATCGCGCTTTTGCGTGAAGAAAACAAAGATGTATCATCCGCCTCTGTTCAAGATTTGGCACGCCTTATAAAATCAGTCCCCCTTACGGTACTAGCCCCATTTTCAATTGACCGCGCCATCTCCTCTGCGGGCGGAATCAGTCTGTCTGAAATAGACGAAAATTATATGCTCAAAAACCTGAGCGGAGTGTTTGCCGCAGGCGAAATGCTGGACTGGGAAGCCCCGACAGGCGGTTATCTGCTTCAGGGCTGTTTTGCCACAGGAAAGGCCGCAGCCAAGGGCATTTTGCGCTGGCTTCAGCCATAAAAACTGGCATAATTGCGCCATGAACACAAAAACACCCTCCCCTTATATTACCTCGTTTGACGCCGTCATTACCAAGAAGACGGAAAACTCTATCATCACCATCCGCCTTGTTTGCTCATCCGAGTTTGATGATATCAACACACGCGCCTGCGCCGCGCACGCACGGCAGATGGAACAAGGCGGGTTTACGGGCAAGGACAAACAATTTTGCGTCTTGCGAAATGACACTGGCATGGTCACAGACATTTATGCAGGAACTGCCTTCCCTCTAAGCCTTTATGCACTCTCCTGCGTTTTTGAAAAAATTCGTGCCGAGTTTTCATCAAACTTTTTATCTTCCGTGTCCTTCGCCCTCTCGAACGACCTGAACGAAGATGAATCCACCAAAGCCGCGATTGGATGGATGCTGGCCAGCTATCGCTTTGATGTTTACAAAAAAGATAAAAGCAAAAGCGTTCTGCCCGTTCTTGTATGGCCCGCAAAGGCACACGCAGTTCGCGCATTGGCTATGGCGGAAGGTTTATGCCTTCTCAAAACGCTAATCAACATGCCCCCCAATATCCTGGGTACAGATGAACTGGCAGATGCTGCCGCACATGTTGCAAAACTTGGCAAGGCGCAATTTTCACGCATTATTGACAAGGACTTGATTGATAAAAACTTCCCCATGATTTACGAAGTGGGCAAAGCCTCTCCCCGTCGCCCACAAATTGTTGAATTTAGCTGGGGCGATTCCTCCCACCCTGCCGTAACGCTGGTGGGCAAGGGCATTGTGTTTGACACGGGTGGGCTGGATTTAAAACCTCCTGCCTTTATGTTGTTAATGAAAAAAGATATGGGCGGCGCGGCACATGTGCTTGGCCTTGCACACATCATCATGTCGCTAAAGCTCCCCGTTTGTCTGCGTGTTATTTTGTCGGTGGCCGAAAATGCTGTGGGTGGCGCGGCCTTCCGCCCGGGTGATGTCATTCAGTCCCGCAAAGGTTTGAGTGTCGAGGTGAGTGATACGGACGCAGAAGGCCGGCTTGTTGTAGGCGATGCCCTTACATACGCCTGCGAAGGCGAAAAGCCAAAACTGCTGGTGGATTTTTGCACCCTCACAGGCTCTGCCCGCGCGGCACTGGGGTATGATATTCCTGCTTTCTTTTCAAACCGTGATGCGTTGCAAGAATCACTCAAAAATCATGGTGCAAAATGTGAGGACCCTGTCTGGCCGCTCCCCTTACACCAGCCTTATTTGAAGGAAATGAACAGTAGTGTTGCCGACATCAACAATATTGGCTCAGGCAAGGCGGGGGCCATTCATGGTGCGTTGTTCTTGCAACAGTTTGTTGATAGTGGCGTGGACTGGATTCACCTTGATTGCTACGCATGGGAACAGTCTGGCAAAGCAGGACGCCCCCAAGGCGGAGCGGACACGGGGCTGCGTTCCGTCCTGGCACTTATTGAAGAGAAGTTTTGCGTTTAACCCAAAAAGCTTTTGGCAAACTCGGACAGCGTGTCGTCCCGCGCGCCCATAACAACAATGCGGTCGCCAGCCTTGATGTGCGAAGTTATGGCGTTGTAAACAGCCTCGCGGTCTTTCATTAAAAAAGCCTGTCTGCCGCGTGCTACAACATCATCCACCACGCTCTGCGCGCCCACGCTTTTGTCCACTGTGCCGCCCGCGTAAAAAGGCTCTACCATATAAAGCTGGTCTTGTGCGCCCATATGCGCCGCAAAAGCCGCGCCCAGTTCAGGCCCTACCACCTTTAAAAAGCCGTAACCATGCGGCTGAAAAAAGATATAAAGACGGCCAGAAAATTCCTTCAACGTACCCAACGTGGCCGCAATTTTATCAGGGTTGTGCGCAAAGTCATCAATGACCGTCACGCCATTCTTTTGTCCCACCACATCCATGCGCCGCTTGATACCCGTAAAGCGGGAGAGTATTTCTGCCCCCTCTTCCAAGCCCATACCAACAGATTTTGCAATACACAGCGCCGCGAGCGCGTTAGAGATATTGTGCTGTCCAGGCACGCGCAGGTTTAAAATTACAGTTTCTCCAAAAGCTGATAGCTTTGCCGTTATACCATCGGAGCTTGGGAAAAAGTCCCCCGCACGGATATCCGCCTCTTTTCCGTTTGTTGAGTATGTAATGACACGTCCCTTAAAGCCCCTGGCTATTTCAAGCACGTTGTCATCATCCGCATTCAAGATAGCGGTTTTTGTTTTGGCCAAAAACCCTTCAAACATCGCCCGCAATTCTTCCATTGGCTGATGGTCAAGCGTGATGTTATGTATGACGGCTATGTCAGGATTGTATCGCACAACATGGTCTATGCCATCGCTCTCATCCATCTCCGTTAAAAAAATATCTCCGCCGCCAACAAAAGCCGTGGAGTAAGGATTCTCTGCCATATAGTTTTTAAAGATACCGCCATTCATCACTGTCGGCTCACGCCCGCCTTCTTTTAACAAAAAGGCCGCCATGCCCGTGGTTGTGGTCTTGCCACTCGTCCCCGCCACGGCAATGCGTGTTTTCGCCGCATTAAACAATTCAACCAGCATGTCCACACGTAGCTTAACAGGCACGCCAAGGCGTTTTGATTCCACGATGTCAGGGACAGTGTCTTCCACAGCCTTGGATATCACGACAAAATCCACGCCCTGTGTCACTCCGCTTCCATCTTGCGGATATAGCTTTATGCCCTGCCCTTCAATCCATGAAAACTTTTGCGGCGTGCGCTCCTGGTCAAAAGACCTGTCAGAGCCAGAAACCCTGTGCCCCATACCACGTAAAATAATCGCAAGCGGCAACATTCCGCTACCCCCGATACCGCAGATAAAATAATGGCAAGGCGTTGCGTGTGGCACGATGTTATTGGTTAAACACGGTTGGATTCATAGACCGTGTCAGCTCTTCCGCCGTTGAGCCTTTTAAAACAGGCGCGGACGCTGGCTGCGCACTGCCGCCCATACTGCCAGATGATGATGACATAGGCATGGGTGTTACAGCGTCGCCGTCAGGGCCAACAAACCCTGTTCCACTGCCGCTGGCGGCGCGATCCATAAACGGGTTGCTGTCCATGACATGACTGCGTTTTTCAAGCCCTCGTTTTAGGTAGCCGCTATCTTGCGGAAGTCTTGGCGTACTGGGTGCGTAAGATTCTATCGAGGCGTCATACGGGTTAGGCATATCCTTGTCATGATATTGCGGAAGCTCGTATCCATGGGCGCCAAGCCCCACAAAATCCACCGTGATAACATCTGGATATTCATACATGGCTTTTGAAAAATGGTCATACACAACTGGCACGCCGCCCAGCGCAGCATTCCCCGCCGTCCAGCCATTCACTTTGCTTTCCACAATAATTTTACGATTGCGGTTGTCTGTTCCGTAGCAGTCAACCACAAGGTCTTTTTCGGAGCGCATAATTTCTATCGGCACGCCGCTGTCCGCCTTGTAACGCACGCCGTTTTCAAGAATGCAGCGTGATGATGTTGACCCTGGCGTGACAATGGTAACTCTCTGCGTTGCCCCTGAAACGGCGGACGCGCAGCCAGACAATGTCGCCAGTAAAGGTAGGGCAAAAAGGATCTTTGATATATTCATAGCAAGCCTGTGGTGTGCGGATTCGCGAAAAAGATTTAAGAGGTCGTCATATAGAATCAACGACCTCTCTAAATTACCGTAAAGCGCCGCACTTGACAATCAAAGCGTCTGTCAGGCGGCGGCCTTGGCCTTTGCAGAAGGCATGGTTATGGTAAAATTGAGTGCGTCACTCTTGACGCTCACATTCACCTGCGCGCCATCCTCAATCTTGCCTTCCAGAATAAGTTCTGCCAGTTTGTTCTGAAGCTCGGTCTGGATAACCCGCTTCAAAGGCCGCGCACCGTACGCAGGGTCATACCCCTTATCGGCCAGCCACTTTTTGGCCGTCACCTCAACATTCAAGGCAATATTCCGTGCAACCAATAGCTTGTGCAAATAGGCCAGCTGAATGTCCACAATGCCTGTCATCTGCTCCCGATCCAGCCTGCGGAACAACAAAATCTCATCCAGACGGTTCAAAAACTCAGGGCGAAAGGCTTTGCGCACAGCCTCCATGACCAGTGGCCGAACCGATTCCATGTCCTGTCCGTCCTTCATAGTAACCAGATGTTCAGAGCCTAAATTGGAGGTCATAATCAAGACCGTATTGGTAAAGTCAACCGTACGCCCCTGTCCATCTGTCAGGCGACCGTCATCCAAAACCTGAAGCAGGACGTTAAACACATCAGGGTGCGCCTTTTCAACCTCATCAAACAGAACAACCTGATAGGGTCTGCGCCGTACGGCTTCGGTCAATGCGCCGCCTTCTTCATATCCCACATATCCTGGGGGGGCGCCTATCATGCGCGATACGGAATGCTTTTCCATGTACTCCGACATATCAAGGCGTACCATGGCCGTATCATCGTCAAACAAAAATTCGGCCAGTGCTTTTGTCAGCTCTGTCTTGCCCACGCCTGTAGGGCCTAAAAACAAGAATGACCCAATGGGACGGTTGGGGGATTGCAGTCCGGCACGGCTGCGGCGTACGGCGTTTGAAACGGCCTTGACTGCCGCGTCCTGCCCCACCACACGCTGGCGCAATTTGTCCTCCATACCAAGGAGTTTGGCGCGTTCGCCTTCCAGCATTTTGTCAACGGGGATGCCCGTCCACTTGCTGACCACGGCGGCTATGTCACTGTCCGTGACCTCCTCATTAATCATACCCCCGTGTGCAGACCCGTGCTTGGCAGACTCTGACAGCTTGGCCTCAAGCTCGGGAATCTTCGAATATTTAAGCTCGCTGGCCTTTCCCCAGTCGGAATTTCGCTCCGCCTGCTCCAGTTCAATGCGTGCCTTGTCCAGCTCTTCTGTCACTTTCTGGGCGGAGTTGATCTTCTGTTTTTCCGCCATCCACTGGGATGTTAAATCAGCGGAGTCTTTTTCAAGCGCTTTTAGCTCCTCATCCAGTTTTACCAAACGGTCACGCGACGCGCTGTCCTTTTCCTTGGACAGCGCCTCACGTTCAATTTTTAACTGTACGATTCGTCTGTCCAGCTCATCAATCTTTTCCGGCTTGGAGTCCACCTGCATGCGAAGGCGTGACGATGCCTCATCCACAAGGTCAATCGCCTTGTCGGGCAGGAAGCGATCTGTGATATAACGGTTGGACAATGTGGCTGCGGATACAATCGCGGAATCGGTGATGCGTACGCCATGGTGTGCTTCGTACTTCTCCTTCAGTCCGCGCAGGATGGAGATGGTGTCCTCCACCGTTGGCTCAGGGACAAAGACGGGCTGGAAACGCCTTGCCAGCGCGGCGTCCTTTTCAATATGTTTTCGATATTCCTCCAAAGTGGTCGCACCAACCATATGAAGCTCTCCGCGCGCCAGAGCAGGCTTTAACATGTTGGACGCATCCATAGCGCCATCCGCCTTACCTGCGCCTACAAGGGTATGTAGCTCATCAAGGAACAAAATCACTTCTCCAGAGGCATTTTTTACTTCATCCAGAACGGCTTTCAGTCTTTCCTCAAACTCACCTCTGAACTTTGCTCCCGCTATCATAGACCCAAGGTCAAGGGACATCAGACGTTTGTTTTTCAAAGACTCAGGTACATCCCCATTGATAATACGTAAAGCCAACCCCTCAATGATGGCAGTCTTGCCTACGCCGGGTTCGCCTATCAAAACAGGGTTATTCTTGGTACGGCGAGAGAGAATCTGGATGGTACGGCGTATCTCTTCATCCCGCCCAATGATAGGGTCAAGCTTTCCTTCCCGTGCATCCTTGGTCAGGTCACGGGCATATTTAGACAATGCCTCAAACTGGTCTTCAGCGTTGGCACTGTCTGCCGTACGTCCCTTGCGCATGGCGTTTATCGCCTGATTGACACCCGCGGGGGTTATGCCAGAATCCGCCATAACGCCGCCAATCTCGCTAGACTTTGGCGCCATCACCATGGCCTGAAAGACGCGCTCAATAGTGACGTACTTGTCACCCGCTTTTTCAGCCAAATTCAAGGCGTTATCAATAATCTTTGCCAAATCGGTTGAAATTCGCAGCCCGCCTGCCCCAGAGCCCTGTACGACAGGGATTTTGGTCAGCGCAACCTCAACCGCCCGCTTCATCAACGACGCGTTAGAGCCAGAGGCCTGCACCAGACGATCCGTCAGCCCATCCTCATCATCCAGCATGACTTTAAGCATGTGTTCAGGTTCCAAAGACTGGTGCGACATGCGCATGGCCAGGGTCTGGGCTTTTTGCAAAAGAGATTTTGTTTTTTCTGTAAAACGTTCAAAGTCCATGAGATCCTCCTGTTAAGCAACCTCGGTTCTTAAACCCGCCTTCGAGGAAGCGCGGGCAATGGTTTAAAAGGGCAAACCTTACTGCTCTATAAGTATAGACTTCGGGGCCAAAAAATCAAGAAAAGCCATACAGACGAAAGGCCTAAAACCACCCAAAAACGCGAAGCGCCTGCTTGCACACCCTTATAAACAAACAAAGCGAGATATGATCCCGCTTTGTATAATAAACAGAACATGTTAGGAGGCATTATTAAAGCCCTACGCTGACTCCAACACGGTGTCAGAAACGTTCAAATCCGTACGTACAGACGATTCAGGCTTTACCTTAACGTCACCACCCAAGATACTGATTGGCAACGATAAATCATCGTCTTGAGTTTTTTCCGATGTTTCCGAGGCAATGGCATTACCATCCACTGTGCCAAACGCTTCCTGAGGGCGTACAAAATCACGGTTTTCCTCATTCCACGTGTTGATAATACGCTGATAATGTTCAGCATGTTGCAGGTAGCTTTCCGCCAGAATTGTGTCGCCCGACGATGTGGCGTCCTTGGCCAAAGCCAGATACTTCTCACAAACCTGGTGCGCTGTGCCGCGAATACGAACCTCTGGGCCATTGCTGTCAAATATCTGGTTGCGGTTGTAAGTCCCGCGACGCGCGCCATTGTTCTGGCCATTGTGGTGGCTTTTGTTACGAGGGCGTCTGTTTTGCGATCCATGTCTCATTGTGTATTCCTTAACTCGTTCTTTTTCCCGACTTTTTTATTCTTATCAACAGAATCATACACAAGTACAACCATACCTGATTTGCGTACAGGTTGTATAGTGAAAGTCATGTTTTCCAAAAAACTGCCTATCTTCCCCTATTCCAGAGGCTCATCGACCGGCAATATTGTCTTGAGCCCCCTGACCATAGCCGCACCGATCGATTCTGATCAATGGGGGCGTCAAATATATTTTTAGTTTTCCCCATAGTACATTTCCACAACCCGCAGAATTCCGCCCAGATCAGCGTATGAGTCGCATAGCGTGAGCGCAGAGTCTTCCACGAGTCGCGCAAGGTCTTTTTCCTGCCCCTTGCCTATTTCAAACAGTGCATATCCGCCACAGACAAGATGTTTTTTCAAGTCTTTCAGGATGATTTTATAGGCCTCCAACCCCGTTTCACCGCCTGAAAGAGCCAGAATCGGGTCGTGATTCTTCACATCCACGGCCAAAGATTCGATATTCGCGCGGGGAATATAGGGGGGATTCGACACAACAAGGTCAAACGGCGCTTCGCCCCTGATGGCCTCAAACCACGAACCGACCTTAAAATCTGCCCTGCCAGCCACCCCGTGTGCCAGAGCGTTTTCACATGAAACAGCCACCGCACCCGCGTTTATATCCACGCCAATGCCTGTGGCATGGGGAAGTTCCGACAAAAGCGATATCAGAACACAGCCCGAACCTGTGCCAAGATCAAGGATGCGCAGAGCCTTGTCACCCATTTCCCGCGCCCGTTTTAAAGCCGCCGCCACGAGTGTTTCAGTATCAGGCCGAGGGTCCAGAGTGTCTGGCGTAACCTTGAAAGCCAGACCCCAAAACTCCCGCCCCCCCAGAATGCGGGACACAGGCTCCCCCACCGCACGCCGAGCGGACATTTTTTCAATTTTATCAATAACTTCTCTCGATAGGGGGGTTTGCGCACCCGCTATCATTTCAGCATCAGACAACGAAGCCCCCTCGCGCACCAAAAGCCGTGCATCCAGCGCCGCATTTTCCACCCCCGCTGCCTGAAGCAACGCCCGTGTTTTGAGCAAAATTTCATCAACCGTCATAGCCCGCGCAACCCGTTTTAATAGTGCCTAGAATGATGGGGTTGTAATACAGCACCAGACATCTGGCCAGCCTTTTGCGCGGCCAAAAACCAAAATAGGAAAAAAAGTTACAACAAAGATTATTGGAAAGTTGTTCAGTTTGTTTTTCAAATTCGAGAAATTTTTTAAACAAAGCTTCTCTCTTTTTATTTTTCGTAATAGCAAATGTTTTAGCTTGTTCGCCGTGCTTGTTCTTAAAGACAGGGACATAGCCTTGGAAATATTTTACAAAGCTTACGAAGCGTAAGGAGCTTTGGGAACATGTAGTGCCTGGGGTGCCTGGGGAGATGTTCAAGATAGAAGCCATAAATAACATAAGACAGTATAGGACTTTATTCATAGAATTGCAAGAAAAAAGGGCGACAAACTTCTGCCGCCCCCTCTTCTGTACGCAGTTTTTCTTAAGGCGTTGCGGGCGCAGGTAACGTCGTGGTCAGCGGCCCTACGATGTTATCTGATGACTCCGTCTGGTAATGATGTGCAATCGCCAGTAAAGGCGTTCCAACAACAACAAGAGCAAAGCCAGCCAACGACAAGGCCTCTGCTCTCTCTTCCTTATGGGCGTGCACGGCATTGTTGGTTAAAAGATCTGCGACTTGAACATCCGATCTATACAACGTCTGCGTTATACCCGCAGAACCAAACCCTGATGCCACCGTTCTTTCACCCCATTCATGCTTTTGCCGCGTAGCCCGTTGAAACGAACGAAGCCCGATGATTTTTAAGTCTGCTGCCACTTCTTGCCGCGCCCTTGCTACGATAGATTGCCTGTCTATACCCTCTGGCAAGACTACACCCGCTGGCCACCATTTCGGTGTGTCGCCAGAGTCTTCAGGATAGTCGTCATAATCATGTATTCTGCCCAGCGCTTCTTGAGCCCGCCACGCAT
>CAUJHK010000116.1 GCA_963204715.1 Pseudomonadota bacterium
CCGCTTAATTCTCAATGACTTTTTGGAAGCTTACAAACAGTGTGATGTTATTCTTGCACCTTCCACGCCATCATCAGCCTTCGCGATTGGTGAAAATGAGGACGACCCCATCAAAATGTATTTGAACGATGTGTTTACCGTGACAGTAAATTTGGCAGGGCTGCCTGGGTTATCCGTTCCTGCGGGACTAGATTCCATGGGCTTGCCTTTGGGCTTACAATTAATTGGCCGCCCATGGGATGAGGAAACCATTATTCGCGCGGGCGGGGCGATTGAACGTGCCGCGCAGTTTAGTGCCATACCAAGTTTGTTAAACATGAAAAAGGCGGCGTAAGATGAGACTAACGAAAATCATGGAAAAAGATATTACCACCCCCATACTAGGTGTAGGCTTTATTTCAATTTTTGGAATATTTGCAACAGGCTTTGCAAATGACAGCATGATTGGCGATGGATACGAAAAACGATGCGATGAAATTCGTGCTGATTTTGCGAAGGTTGCAGAGGATTTTTCAACTGTTAAATGGCCAGATGGTTACAATAGACGCCATGCGGTTGTAACTGAATACATTAACGCAAAAGACGTTGGAGGTTTTTTTGGTTTTCAAAATAGAGCCTGTACTATAGTTTTGGACAATTAATATATACAAGACATCAAAAACTAGAAAGGCGAGTTGGGTGTTTCATTTTTCTAAAAAATTAGCTGCAACTTACGAGCGTGCTGTTATTCCCGTATTTTGTGTTCTGGCTCTCTCATGGGCGCTTATGTAGCGTATAAAAGCCATTCAGAAAATCCGCCAGATATTTCGAAAACCATTCAAATGGATTTAAATTGATAAGGATTAAAATGAAATGAAAGTATTTATAATTACATTGATAAGCGTGCTTTCACTATCCACCCCCTCATGGGCACAAACCCCTATCTCTAAAGAAACCGCCAATGCGTATTTTGGCAACTGCGTGCAGGCCGCGCAAAAACAAGCTCAAAACAATCCTGTCGGGGCAAAAAAATTATCCCCTGCATCACAAAACATGCTCTGCGCCTGCACGTCCGCAAAGATGATGGATCATTTTTCCATGGAGGACATGCAGCAGATGACGGGGGCAGACCCCATTTTGGCGCGCACAGCGTATAACAAAATGCTGGTTGAGCTTTATGCGCCTTGCATGGAAACACCCGCCTATGATTATTACTTCAACACCTGCATGCAAAACCCTGACACAAAAAAGCTGGGGCATGATGTTAAAAGCATATGCCAGTGCCTTGGTGGTTCTATGGCCCTGCACTTACGAAACAATGGTGCAGATGTGTTTAGAAAAATTTTGCAGGCCAACCCGAATGTCCAGGACCCCATGGATGCTTTAACCAGTGACCCAGCTTTTATGACGTTCGCCCAGCAAAAACTAACCCAATGCCTTAAATAAATCATATTTATCGCATAATAAAAGGCTTAAGGCACAATAACCATGCGCCTTTTTCCCCTGCTTTCGGAGTCTGGCTTTGACAATCACAAAAAATAAAACTTTGCTGGGCATGTTGCTATCACTGGGGGGATTTAGCCTCTATGCGGTTGGCGATGTTTTTGTAAAGCTGGCCAGCGCGGACTACCCTCCTGAAAAAATCGCTTTTTTCATCAATGTTTTTTTCTTTCCACTTTTGCTTTTGGTGTCGAAAAAAGTGGGTGGCCTGAAAGCAACGCTCCAGACCAAACACTTAAAGCTCCACCTCTTTCGCTCCATCCTTGGCATGTGCGTTTTCTTTGCCATGACCACGGGCTTTAAAGAGTTGGGCATGGCCATGTCATACACCCTTATTTTTTCTGGCCCTTTTATTGTGTCTATAATGTCCATTTTCTTTTTGGGGGAGAAAATAGGCGCACACAGATGGTCTGCCATTATCGCAGGCTTTATAGGCGTTCTGGTTGTTTTACGCCCGGGCATGATTCCCATGGCACCCGCAGCCATAGCCATTTTGGGCGCGGCTTTTTGTTATGCTGGTTCAACCGTTATCATCCGCAAAATTGGTGAGGGGGAGCCGCTTCTGGCCTTTTCCTTGTTTGGCCAGATAGTCTCGACTGTTTTATTTGGCGCGATGATTACATACAAAGGCGAATGGTCACTGCCACAGCCCGAACATTATATCTTGTTTGCAGGCACAGCTCTCTTCCATATGTTTGCCAATTTTGCTGTATCACGCGCCTTTCAAACAGTGGATACATCTGTCGCCGCCCCCTTCCAGTACATCCAGCTTTTATGGGGGCTGGGCTTTGGCTATTTTCTTTTTGGCACAAGCGGTATGGATTTATGGACCTGTGTTGGCGCAGGCATCATCGTAAGCTCGGGTATATACATGATTCACCGTGAACATGTCCGCAACCGCGAAATTTCAATGGGAGTCGTCGCCCATGGCGGCGCGGTCGATGAAACAGGGTTGAACGCCACGCAGATTGCCATGAATGAGCCCCAAAAAGCCGCCTAAACCGCTTGCGAAACGGCGCAGGCCTTGATATCAATAATCATTGAATTTCAAGGGACAACAGGCATTTAAACATGACATACACGCTTAAAGGTGAAACAGGAGATTGGGAAGTTGTTATAGGTATGGAAGTCCATGCGCAGGTAACAGCCAACACAAAACTTTTCTCTGGCGCAGCCACGTCATTTGGCGCAGAACCAAATTCGCAAGTGTCCATGGTGGACGCCGCCATGCCAGGTATGCTCCCGGTTTTAAACAAATACTGTGTGGAACAGGCCGTCCGCACAGGCTTGGGCTTGAATGCGCAAATCAACAATTATTCTGTGTTTGAGCGCAAAAATTATTTTTACCCTGACCTTCCGCAAGGCTATCAAATTTCCCAATTCCTGCACCCCATTGTTGGTAAGGGCGTGGTGGAGATTGACCTGCCCGATGGCACGACAAAAAACATTGGCGTCACACGCCTGCATCTTGAACAAGACGCGGGAAAGTCACTGCATGACCAACACCCAACAAAATCTTTTGTAGATTTAAACCGCTCTGGGTCTGCCCTGATGGAAATTGTGTCAGAACCAGATTTGCGCGGCCCTGAAGAATCTGCGGCTTATCTTTCCAAGCTGCGGATGATTTTGCGTTATCTGGGCACATGTGATGGCAACATGGAAGAAGGGTCTATGCGTGCGGATGTCAACGTATCGGTGCGCAAATTTGGAGCAGAGCTTGGCACGCGGTGCGAAATTAAAAACGTAAACTCGGTGAAAGCCGTTCAACAGGCCATTGAATATGAAGCACGCAGGCAGATTGAAATTATTGAAGGCGGCGGCACCATAAAACAAGAAACGCGTTTATGGGATCCTGTAAAAATGGAAACCCGTTCTATGCGTTCTAAAGAAGAAGCGCATGACTACCGCTATTTCCCAGACCCTGATTTGTTGCCATTAGAATTTGATGACGCGTATGTGCAATCTATCAAAGCAACCTTGCCAGAATTGCCAGACCAGAAGAAACACAGATTTATGAAAGATTTTGGCCTGCCGCTTTATGACGCCACAGTCTTGATTGCGGAAAAACCTCGTGCGGAATATTTTGAGTCCGCCGCCAATGACCGTGACCCAAAACTCGTCGCCAACTGGATTTTAAATGAACTCATGGGCCTTCTAAACAAGGAAGGCAAGGACATCGTTGATAGCCCCATTGCCGCCCACCAAATTGGCGGCCTTGTCGCCTTGATTCAAGACAACACAATTTCAGGCAAAATTGCCAAAGATGTTTTTGCTGAAATGTATCAAACGGGCAAAGACGCCGATAAAATTGTTGAGGAAAAGGGTTTAAAACAAATCACTGATTCGGGCGCTATTGAAAAAATCATTGAAGCTATCATAGCCGCCAATCCTGACAACGTCGCGGGGTATAAGGCGGGCAAGGACAAACTGTTCGGGTTCTTTGTTGGTCAGGTGATGAAAGAGACGGGCGGCAAAGCCAACCCCGCCATCATCAATGATTTGTTGAAGAAGAAACTATCCTGAAAAATGCACCGTCATCCTGAGGAAGTACAGCGTTCGAAGGATCTTATGGGATCCTTCTCTACGCTCAGGATGGCAGAACATTCTATTACAATACTTCAAGACAACCTTATCATTGGCGGTACAAAGCGCCGCGCTCTTGATGTGTTTTTAAAAACAATCCCGAATGCGCACATCTTCTACGCCGGAACAACCATGGGGCATGGCGCGCTTGCCCTTGCCCATGCGTGTCAGGATAATGACAAAGTGGCCGAAATTTTTATTTGCGCGCGTGGCGATGAGGACATTCTTCAACAACTTAAAAAAACCAATGCGGTGTTGCATATACACCCGCCTCTCCCCACATCTGTTTTGCATGACATGGCGCAAGACGCCGCCCAAAAACAAGGCGGCCTTTGCCTTCCTCCCGCGTTTAACATGCCAGAATTTCAAGATGCGCTTGTAAAAGCGTTAAAAAATTTTGACACATCGCCCTATTCCGAAATTTGGACATGCGCCGTAACGGGCACACTTACACGCGCGCTCCAACTTGCTTTTGCTGACAAAAACTTCAAAACAGTCAAGGTTGTAAAAGCGGAGTGCGATTTGGGAAGGTCTGATATTTTCTACGCCCCAGAAAAATACCATATCGCCGCAAAATCCCCGCCC
>CAUJHK010000117.1 GCA_963204715.1 Pseudomonadota bacterium
AGGCATGGTGATGGTCGCGCGCATTTTACCATTGACCTGTACGGCCAATGTGACCGTGTCATCCTGCAACAGGCTTTCATCCGCCACGGGCCACGATGTTTGTGTTAAGTGCGTTGTGTGGCCAAGCTCTGCCCACATTTCTTCGGCCAGATGCGGCATCATGGGGTTTATCATGATAACAAAAGATTCAATGGCTTCTCGTAGCGCCCAGATATCACCATCATCGGATGGCTTGAAAGCTGACAGGCTGTTTGAAAGTTCACGAAGGCGCGCCACGGCCTTGTTCATATGGAAGGCTTCAATATCCTTGGCGACGCCATCAATGGCTTTGTGCGTTTCGCGGCGAAGCGCGGTCGCAGCATCCGAAAATGCTGATGGTTTATCCGCGCAGTCTTTAACAATATCGGACGCATCGGAAATCAAACGATGAAGTTTGTTGATATATCGCCATGCGCCTTCAATGCCTGCCGTTGTCCACTCAATGTCACGCTCTGGCGGGGAATCAGACAAGATAAACAACCGCGCTGCATCTGCGCCATAGGTGTCGATAATGTCTTGCGGGTCTATCACGTTCTTTTTTGACTTGGACATTTTGATTTGCGGCCCCATGGTCACAGGCGCACCGCCAACTTTTTTAACCCAGCCGCCATTATGACCCTGCTCAACATCCACGGGGAATAAAAACTTGCCGCTTTCATCTTGGAAGGTTGCGTGCGTAACCATCCCTTGCGTGAACAAACCTGTGAAAGGTTCGTCATGCTGAATGGGGTATCTGCAATCACGAAGCGCGCGGGTAAAGAAGCGCGAGTATAAAAGGTGCAGAACAGCGTGCTCTACCCCGCCGATATATTGATCCACTGCGCCCCAATATTTCGCGGCCTTTGACGAGAACGCTTCTTTGTCATTACGGGCATCGATATAGCGTAAGAAATACCAGCTGGATTCAAAGAATGTATCGCATGTGTCTGTCTCGCGCGTGGCGGGTTTGCCGCAAGATGGGCAGGTTGTGTGTTTCCATGTTGGATGACGCACCAGTGGGTTTGTCGGTTCATCGTAATTGATGTCTTTTGGTAACTCGACGGGCAACTGATCATCAGGCACGGGTACAATGCCGCACGCATCACAATGCACCAATGGAATGGGGCATCCCCAATAACGCTGGCGCGATACGCCCCAGTCACGAAGGCGGAATTTGGTCACGCCCTTCCCTATTCCTAATTTTTCAAGTTCAGAAATCGCGGCGGCGATTGCATCATCCACGTTTTTGCCATTCAGCCAGTCTGAGTTGATGATAACGCCATCACCTGTGTAGGGAAGCTTTGTATCATCTGGCGATTGTATAACAGGAATAATATCAAGATTATATTTGGTTGCGAATTCAAAGTCGCGTTCATCATGCGCGGGGCACCCGAAAATGGCGCCCGTGCCGTAATCCATCAAAATAAAATTGGCCAGATAAACGGGAAGTTCTTTCCCTTTAATAAAAGGGTGTGCGACTTTGTGTCCCGTATCAAAGCCAATTTTTTCGGCCTGTTCGATGGCGGCTTCAGATGTGCCGCCCGCCTGACATTTCTTGATAAAGGCATCAAAGCCCTCTTTATTGCCCGCAAGGTCTTTGGCCAAAGGGTGATCTGCTGCCAGGCCAACAAAGGATGCACCAAACAATGTATCAGGGCGCGTTGTGTAAACATCAATTTGTCCAGCGGATGTTGTTAAATCAAATTTGAACTGCGCGCCTTGGGATTTTCCAATCCAGTTTTCTTGCATGATGCGGACTTTGTCAGGCCAGCGTTCTAATGTTTTTAAACCATCCAACAAAGCATCGGCGTAATCAGTAATTTTAAAAAACCATTGATAAAGTTTGCGACGTTCCACGGGCGCGCCAGACCGCCACCCCTTCCCGTCCACCACCTGCTCGTTCGCCAGCACCGTGTTCTCAACAGGGTCCCAGTTAACGAGTGAATCTTTGCGATACGCCAAACCTTTTTTGAAAAACTCAATGAACATTTTTTGTTCATGCTTGTAATATTTTGGATGGCAGGTTGCCACTTCGCGTGACCAGTCAATGGCAAGACCCATGGAAATTAATTGCGCCTTCATCTGCTCGATGTTCGCGTATGTCCAATCCGATGGATGCACATTGCGTTCCATCGCGGCGTTTTCTGCAGGCAGGCCCAGTGCGTCCCACCCCATTGGGTTTAGCACATTAAAGCCCTTTGCTTTTTTATAGCGTGCTACAACGTCTGATAGCGTGTAGTTGCGCACATGGCCAATGTGAATACGCCCCGATGGATATGGCAACATGGCCAGAACATAATATTTTTCGCGCGCGGAATCTTCGCTGACCTCAAATGCCTTTGTCTGTACCCATGTGTTGCGCCATTTGGCTTCGGTTTCTTTTATATTGTATTTTTCGGCCATTTCTAAACTGCTCTCTTAATTGCGTCACGTCCTTGCGAGCATAGCGAAGCAATCCAGAAAATGGAATAAGTTCATGGATTGTTTCGCCGGGCGTGTGCCCTGCCCCGCAATGGGCTTTAAAGGTTTTTATTCGTCCCCGTTCATTTCCGCCACGCGGATTTCACGAGCGCGGGTTAAAATGGCTTCTTCCATCTTGGCACCTGTGTTGTCGGCCACGGTGGAATCCACCCATTTGCCGCCTTTTTGGTTCTGGCGGAACACTTTGACTTTGATACCGTCAGATTTAAGCTGTTTGTCCAATATAAAGACATTCACCTTAAAGCGTTCATCAGGCTTTTCAGGCGCGGTGTACCAGTCTGTAATAATCACGCCGCCAAAGGGGTCTGCGCTGGCCAGGGGCATAAAGGACACCGTGTCCAAAGACGCACGCCATAAATAAGAGTTTACACCAATGCCGTTCGACCCATCATTTTGGTCTTTTTTGCCGCCAAAAACGGACAGCCCGCCTTTGCCGAACACGCTCTCGTTTTTGCCGTAAATGTCATCGCCCGTTGTTGTGCGGTCATAACCAGAGGGATATTTGGCCTCCCCCTTGTAGGAATTGCAAGAAGTTACGGAAAATAATGTCAATAAGACTGTGCTTATAAGAAGAATAGAACGGAAAAGTGTCATGATATTTTGTCTCCAATGGGCGTTGGCGCCCGTTAATCATTTATGTGTGTAGCATGCCATAACACGCCCCTCAAGGGGGTGTGAAAGGCAGGGTTCTATTTAAGAAATATATATAATAAAAACAAATCGTTGGTCATGGTTCAGAAAGAGGTTTTACAGTTTTCATATTGTTGTTAAAGGCGTGTTTCACCTTTGTTGCAGTTTTGCAACAGGCGCAATGAAATAAGTCCTTCATGCGCTCGGCTTCGTTGACCATGGACGCCCATTGCGACTAAATTGTGGACATCAATCGGGGTTCCGGTTGGTTTTCTTATTCGGCCCAACCGGCCACACAAGAAATTTTTTAAAACTTTGGAGGAATTAAAATGAAAAAGATCCTACTTTGCAGTGCTGCTCTCGTTGGCGTTGCTTTCGCTGCTGCTCCTGCAATGGCGCAAGTTGATGTTACCGTTGGCGGTCACACAAAAAACTATGTTGGTTATTTGTCACAAGATGACGATGCTGGCACAGACAGCGCACGTAGCGTTGATATGCTTCGTGAATCAGAACTTCACTTCAATGCTGAAGGCACAGCCGACAACGGCATGACATACGGTTTCCATGCTGAATTGGAAGCAGATGCTGGCGACTCTTCAACAGTAGAAGAATCATACCTGTACTTGGCTTCTAACATGGGCCGTGTAAACTTGGGTTCTGAAGATGGTGCTGCTTACTTACTTCAAGTTGCTGCTCCTTCTGCAGATTCAAACGTTGACGGTCTTCGTCAATACATTCAACCTGTGAACTACGAAGTAACAGCTCTAGGCTCTGGCTTCGCAACAGGCGGTATTGACTATGCACAAGACCCAACAGGGACAGACGAGAAAATTACATACTTGTCACCAAACTGGTCTGGTTTCCAGTTCGGCTTGTCATACACACCTGATGTAGCAAGCAACTCTGTAGAAGACATCAACTCTGCTTCTGGTGTTTCTGGTTTTGCAGGCGACGATGTTGAAGACAACCTAAGCGCAGCCTATGAAGGTGCTATCCGTTACGAAGGTACATTCAACAATGTTGGTTTCGCAGTTGGTGCTGGTTACACAGACATCACAATCGAAAAAGACACAAACAACTCTTCTGAAGATGTAAAACAGTGGAACGTTGGTGCTGATCTTGACATCGGTGCCTTCGGTCTGGGTGCTGCTTACTTGAACACAGATGGTTCAACAGAAGGCGACAGCGACTCTGCTGACACATATGTTGTTGGTGCTGACTACACAACTGGTCCTTTCCAGTTCGGTGCTTCTTACTTGAACATCAACACAGACTCTTCAACTGACACAGACCGTTACACAGGTGGTGTTGTTTACACATTGACACAAGGTTTGACCTTGCGCGGTTCTGTAAGCTACATCCAACATGATGTAACTGCTGGTTCAGATGTTGACGCAACGTCCGTATTGGGCGGTGTTCAGTTCAACTTCTAATCGAAGCTGATATAAATTTAAGAAGAGGCGTCTTTGTGGCGCCTCTTTTTTATTGTGAACCTGTCATTGCGAGGAGGGCATGCCCGACGTGGCAATCCACCTAAAAATTTTCTGGATTGCTTCGCTTTGCTCGCAATGACAAAATAGAAAACATGTCCACCATTCCAGAAAATTTTGAAACCATTCGCGCACAGATAAAAAAAGCCGAACGTATGGCAGGTGCAGGAGAGGGGACAACAAACCTTGTAGCCGTGACCAAAACCCAAAGCCATGAAAATATTCTGGCGGCCTTGTCTTGTGGCCAGCGCCTGTTTGGTGAAAACAAAGTGCAAGAAGCCCAAAGCCACTGGCAGGATTTGAAAATGCACTATCCCGACATAGCTTTACACCTTATCGGCCCGCTTCAAACCAACAAGGCAGCCGAGGCGGTGGCTCTATTTGATATAATAGAAACGCTGGACAGGGACAAGCTTGCGACCGAACTTTCAAAGGAGATGAAAAAACAGGGCAGGGGGCTTGAGTGTTACATTCAGGTCAACACAGGGCAAGAGCCACAAAAAGCGGGAATTGCGGCGCAAGATGTGGGCAAGTTTTTAACCTATGCCACGCAGGACTGTGGCCTGACCATAACGGGCCTTATGTGCATCCCGCCGCTAGAAGAGCCGGCAGCGTTGCATTTCGCGCTTTTGAAAAAACTGGCAAAGGCCAACCATTTAAAAAATTTGAGCATGGGTATGAGTGCAGATTTTAAAAAGGCCATTCCGTTGGGGGCAACGCATGTGCGTATTGGCACGGCCTTGTTTGGACAGAGGCCAGCGTAACAACAAAAATTCTTAAGCGTTCCAGCGCATGTCGGGTGCGGCTTTGGCAGCAAAGTTCTTTTGCGTGGATTCATATTTGTTGGAGGCAGCTTCAAACATAAGTTCAGGTTTTTTTGGCGTGGCGGGGGCAATGTCAAACCCAAAGGCGGCCATGGCGTTTTCACCAATATCGCGCCCTGTTCTGTCTTTGACGATGGCGTTGATGGTAGAGCTTACAGCCCCTATCGGCCCGCCAAAAATAGTGCCGCCAATAATATTGCTGATGGGTTTTATAGCATCACCCGTTATATTGCGGTAAATCATGCCAATGATGGGCAGGTGCTGAAGGGGGTTTATCATATCAATCACATCCCCGAAGGAGAATTCATCCTCGGGGTTTTTTGCTATGACGATGTCTGGCTTGGCGCCAGCTCCAGTTGTGCCATCGCCCGCAGAATAGGCATTGCCCAAGCCTTGGGCGGCCAGTGCGGTCTGGTGCACCATCGTGCCAAAATAGGGCATCGGGCCAGCCGTTCTGCCCGATGGGTCCATGCGCATGGTGGTTTTGCGCCCTGCATTTTCCCAGGCCTGATAGGCAGGTGCTTCTGATGTGTGCAAGGTGGCTATGGAAGACGGGTCGATCATGGGGAAATAATTGCAAGGGGCGTGCCAAATATCACGGAGGCTGGACAATGCAGAATCAATGGGTTAGGTATAAAAGAGAGGCGTACGGCGTACGTCCTTAAGGCCTGATAAGGAAAAACCAGCCATGAGTGAGGCACCTTCCATAGCCATATTTGCCGCCAGCCCTGCAAGGGGACATTATTGGGCGGAGCTGGCGCATCTGGCAGGTTTTAAGGTCTATCGGGCAGAAAGCAACACAACGCCAGACCTTTGCCTTTTGGAAGAAGGCCAGAGCGCGCCCCAGCACTCTGACGTAAAAACCGTTATAATAGAAAAAGGCAGCCTACCAATAAAAGCGGCAGAGCTGATAACGCGCCTGACAAGGACGCACGCACACAAAGGGCAAAATGCCCTTGTGAGAATAGGGGCCTGTCTTTTGGATGCACAAAACAATTTATGGTCACGCGAGGGAAGCGAGGGTTCCATTCGTCTGACCGAAAAGGAAACCGAACTTTTGTGTTTTTTAAAAGAAAATGGTGGCTTTGCTACCCGTGACACGCTTTTGAAAAATATGTGGGGTTATGCGCAAGGCGTCGATACGCATACGGTCGAAACTCATATATATCGCCTGCGGCAAAAAATAGAAAGCAATCCCTCTTCCCCCAAAATTCTTTTAACGCAAGATGATGGCTATAAGCTTTATGACGAATAGCCTTCTTTGGCTTTTTGTACGGCCATGACCAGAGCCTTCAAAAAACTTTCGTCTTTTTCAATGATCAGGGTTTGCACGCCTTTGCCAGAAAGAATATCCAGCTCCGTAATCAATATATGCATGGTTCTAAGTTCATCAACGGCCAGTAGGTCTGATAAATTTTTGACAGGCGTATCTTTTGTGTTTTGCGGGCTGACGGCAACGGGAGCATGCCCGTAAGAGGACATGGTGGCATAAGCTTTAAATGCTTTTTGAACCACGGGGTTTTCTAAAATTTCAGCGTTTTGTGGGATAGGTGTCGCATTTTGTGATACGCCAATCTGCTCTTCAGGAACATCATCCCCTTTTGATTTTAAAAAATCTATCAAGAAGCTTCGTAAGGCTTGTATGCTTACACTTGTGGAGTCTGCCCATAAATCAATGTCGTCAGGGGCTTCTTCTGTTTCTTCACCCTTTTTACGCTGATGTTCTTTTTCTTCACGACGAATCTCAAGGCGAGCATCAGACTGCTCTGCCTTTCTAAAAACCGTTTTAAACAAAGGGCCGAGTTGCGAAAACAACAAATCCTCCATAGTCAGGAGAATACTTTATCACAAATCACACAGTGACGCTATACCAACAATTTCAAGGTGTATTGCGGGCGTTGTATATATCTCTTAGCTCTTTACCCTTGGGCGAAATATACCATTTTGCGCCATAGTGCCATAAGGGCGCACCAGTCTTTTTGGAACTTATCGATATAGAAACAACATTGCCCAGCATGACCCACTGGTCCGTCTTGTTTATTTTTCTGGGGTGATCAGCATAGGATTTATAAGGTTTGATAAAGAAGTTTATGACGGCCTCATGTTTTCTGTTTGACTGGATGTCCGAATTTACAAGGTCTGCTTGTTCCTTGGTGATGGGCAGTTCAAAAAACTTTGGCAGGTCTGGTACAATGACGGCGAAACTATCATCATAGTGCTTGTAGGGAAAATAGGTTTCTTTCGGGTTTTGAAATATTATCTTTAGAATATAGCTTTCGGCTATTCCTTTTTCAGTCAATACAGTGTCCACTTTAACAGGGGATATGGTTCTGATGTTTAAAACATCGTCTTCTTTGCCCAGCTCTGCCCATTTTTTTAAAAGTCTCTCACGTTCTTTTTGGATATAGACAGGGGCCTCTGTCACAGATTGATATTTAAAAGCGGGCGTTTTTTTTGCCCATTGGGCAAAATCCGGCATAGCTTGCGCTGTTTTATAAAAGCTAAGGGCCACATCTTCTGCATTGGCACTATTAAAATTGCCTTGGGCATATAATTTTGTTGCGCAAAATCCAAGACAGGATAAAAGCACCAAAACGGCAAAACATGTATTTTTCATTGCGACAAACCTCGTTACTATTTTTATTATGCCCATATTCGTGCAAAAATGAAAAAAGCTTTTTTACAAAAGGGATAAAATGTCTGGAAAATCAAAGAAAGGTGGCGGGAAGCTGCCCCCAGAGGATGAAGGGCTTTGGAAAGCATATACAAAAGAAATAGAACCGCTTGATTCTGCCAGGCAAGAAGATGTGGCGGCTGACACCATAAAGCCCCAGCCTAAAATATCTAAAAAGGCAATGCGTGGAAAAGAAGTATTTCAACAAGGCGCGCCAAAACCACAGCATACACAAACACCACAGCTTGATTACAGGACAGCGCAAAAATTAAAACGCGGCAAGCTGCCTATAGAGGCCAGAGTGGATTTACATGGATTCACACAAGCGCAAGCGCATACTGCTTTGCAAGCATTTTTACGAAAGGCATATGCCGCGCAGATGCGTTGTGTTCTGGTTATTACGGGGAAGGGGGTTAAAAACATGGACGATGCAGGCATGCCACAAAGAGGCGTTTTAAAAAGAATGCTGCCCCTCTGGCTGGGTGATCCACCCTTGTGCGACATTGTTTTAAAGCACACCCCCGCTACCTTAAAAGACGGTGGAGAAGGGGCATTTTATATATACTTAAAACGTCAAAGGGATTATTGAACAATCAGTTTTTTATCTTTGGTAAATAACTGGCTTTTACCATCTATTGTTGTTCGTTTAATTTTTATCCGTCCTGTATATTCACCTTTTTCAAAATCATCGTTTTCCAGTTTTTCTCGTCCTACAAAATAAAGCTGTCTGGCTCTATTTTTGTCCTGCTTGATGACGCGCTCTGCAAAAACGTTCTTTGAGGGGGATATGATCTCAAGCGCAATGTCATCACCCTCACGCAGCCCCCACATTGTGGCATAAAACAAAAGGCTGGGCGCAGAAGAAGGAAGCCTATCCATTGACAGGCTTTGCTGCGTAAGCCCTGCCAGTGTAGGAGGGGTGTTTGTAAAGCCGTGCGCCCCTATGGCAAGAGGGTCATAGTGAAGGTTGGTTTTGGATGACCAGAGCGGGGAGCGATTGCTCTGCCCGCAAGGCGTAGCAGTGTCTTGTCCCGTAAAGGGATCGACCACTTTTCCATCTTTTGTGATGCCAATATGCAGGTGCGGGTATTGTGTTATGCCCGACAGGCCGACTTCGCCTATCTTTTCACCCGTTTTTACCTGTTGGCCAATTTTTACGGCAATCGCCCCTTTTTTCATATGGCAATACATGCTCTGCCATTTTGCCCCGTCAATCTCCCCATGGTCTATCAACACACCATTCCCGCATTCTTTTTTGCTGTTTTTGGCCGTTTCCAACTCCTCTTTGGTGGGGAGCCTGTCGGCCTCCCCATCGCGCAGGCGCAAAACAGTGCCGTTATAGGCAGCCAGAACATCAACCCCTGCCTGCATGGCCTTAACGTCTTTTATAGTAAAATCCGTTCCTTTATGCCCTTCATACGTACGGCCAAGACAGCCAGAATCTATAGCTTTTCCGTCATTTTCCTGGCCTATATCAGGATAATTCATCACCCAGCAATCATTCCCATACGTACAGGCCAGCGGGAGTGATAAAGAAGGATGGCCGCTGGAATGGATAATTTTTATGGCCGGTGGGGGACTTGTCGTTTGTGCAAGAGCATGGCTGTGGGGCAGTGCCAAAAGGCCTGCCAGCATAAATATTGATAAGATTCGTTTTTCTTTTGACATAACTGTAAAACTCTTTAAAACCATATATTACTATGGCACAAATAACCTCGACTGCAATAATTGACCCCCAAACAGGGCAAAGGCAAAAAGCCAAAGATGGCTCTATTGTTCTTTTTGGTGCAGCAGATTATGAGCCAGAATTTTTCCAAAAAAAAGTCTGTGCTTGTCCCGATGAAAACTGTCCCGCCCTCCAAACGCGTTATAAGCAGTATGTCGGCACGTTTTATAACGAACTGACGGGCGAGCCGTTTTCCGCGACAGTACCCGCCCATTTTAAAAGACAGGCAAATGGGCCTCAGCATAGCGATGATTGTTCCGCGCTGGCCCGTTACGCATCTTATTATGTGCCGCCTGAAAAAATTGACAGATCCCATATTACAAGGGATGAGATTGTCCTGAACAACAATATCCCGACCGACCACGCTTTTAAAAAGTCTGGTACGGGCCGTCGCCTTTTGGGTCACAGCTTTCAAGGGGCTGCAGATGTCCCTTCAGAGCAACCCAGAAGGCAGACCCTGTCCCGTGGCTTTGCCAGCGCGCTTGAATTGGCCAATCATTTGGGGGCGGTCTATTGGGATAATGAAAAAAGAAAGAAGATTCTAATTCGGCGTGGAGCACAATCAATACCGCTGGATGACTATTATCAGGAAAAACCAGATGAGTTTTTCAAGGCATTTTTTAAAAACGAGCAGACGGTCTTTGGAGTAAGACCTGCACTCGTTTTGTTCAAACCTATAAAATCGCCCGAATTTCATAAACAAAAAGCCCTCACGCTTGAAGGTGAAAGCCAGACAAGAACTGGAAAGAAGGGCTTTAAATACAATATCGCTTTTAAGATCCACTGTGCGGATAAAAAAACCTATGATGCGTTGGTGAAATCTGTCCGCTGTAAAGAAACAAAAACACTGTTGGTGGATTCAGCCAAATGCTGGGTGGATGTCGATGATTCAAGGCAAAAAATAAAAAATGTTCAAGAAGGGAGTCCAAAAGGGCAGACTCTCTTCGTTCACGTCTATATCGGCCATGAAGCGCAGTTTTGCGTGTGGGAGCCCAGCACAAAACTTGCCCTTGATTTGCCATTGCAACCCCGCCCAGAAAAACCGACACTATCGCCCCTTTCTCAGCCGCGCCCAGGCTTGTAAAAAATCCCCCTTCCCTATAGGATGGCCCATGAAAACAAAGGATTTCCTTTTGTTTTCAAGCAAAGGGCAATGATATGGATTTGAGTTTTTTATCACAGGATTTTATGGGGCATGCCACGTGGCTCTGGCTGTCTTTCATGGTCTTTGTTTTTGGTATTTTGTTTGTTGATCTTCTTGTCCTTAACAAAAAAGACCATGTCATTGGCATAAAAGAATCCCTGCGCTTGACAGGACTATATCTGTCCTTGGGGCTGGTCTTTGGTCTTTGGGTTTTATACAGCGATGGCGGCGACATGGCGGCGGATTATTATACCGTCTGGTTATTGGAACAAAGCCTGTCCATGGACAACCTGTTCGTCATGTCCATTATTTTTTCAAGTTTTGCCATTCCACGGCAATATCAACACCGCGTCCTTTTCTGGGGAATTTTGGGCGTGGTGGTTTTACGCGGGGTGATGATAGGCGCAGGCTCTATTCTCATCGCGCAATATTCATGGGTTTTATATATTTTTGCCGCCATCTTGATAGCCACGGGTATCAAGCTGATGTTTGTGAGCGATGAGGAGGAAGAGGACTATACGCAAAAGTCATACGTCAAGTTTTTGGCAAAGCATATGCGCGTTGATTCAAAACTGCATGGGCATAGTTTCTTTGTAAGACTGGCGGATGCTACCAACAAAAATAAGCTAGTGCTGTACGCTACTCCGTTGTTTTTGTGTCTTTGTACCATTGAACTGACCGACGTGATGTTCGCGTTTGATTCTGTCCCAGCCGCCTTTGCTGTTACCAATGACCCATACATTATCTATACCGCCAATATTTTTGCGATACTGGGATTGCGTGCCATGTTCTTTGCTATGGAGCATATTTTGCATCGCTTTGAATATCTGAAATATTCGCTTTCGATTGTGCTTATTTTTATTGGTCTGAAGGTTTTTTATGGGCATTTCTTTGCACCCGTTCCTGGCCCTGTGTCCCTTGCCATTACCTTTTCTGTTCTGGCAGGCGGTGTTGTAATATCAATGCTGAAAACACGCGGCGAAAAAGATACAGAGCATATGACAGACCATGCGGAGCGATAAAAAATGAGAGCGGCCAGTATTTCACGAAAGACAAAAGAAACCGATATTGCCCTGACTATTAATCTAGACGGTACGGGCAAGGCGGACATCCAAACGGGCGTGGCATTTTTTGATCACATGCTCGAACAGCTTGCCAAACATGGGCTTTTTGACATCAGCTTAAAGTGCGAAGGTGACTTGGAAATAGATTGTCATCACACGGTTGAAGACACGGGCATTGCACTGGGGCAGGCCATAAAACAAGCGTTGGGTGACAAGGCAGGTATTCGCCGCTATGGCCATGCCTATGTGCCGATGGACGAGGCATTGTCCCGCGTAGCGCTGGATTTATCAAACCGTCCTCATTTGGTCTGGAATGTAAAATTCACGATTGATCGTTTGGGGGAGCAGATGGAAACCGAGCTTTTCCAAGAATTTTTCCACGCGCTTGCGCAGGCGGCGGGCATAACGCTTCATGTTGAAAATCTTTATGCGGAAAACAACCATCACCGCATTGAAAGCATTTTCAAAGCCTTTGCAAAATCATTGCGCATGGCGTGTGAAGTGGATGGCCGTGCGGCGGGACAATTGCCTTCCACCAAAGGTGCGTTATAATTTAATCGTTATATATTTTGCGCTGGCGAAGCACGTTGGCATGCGCTGGGAATCCTTCATAGTCGGCCATGGCCGTGACGGCTGGGGAGAGGTTGTTTAGCCCCTTGGCATTAACACGTGCCAACGATGTGCGTTTTAAAAAATCCCATACCGATGTGCAAGAGTATGAATGCGCCATGCCGCCTGTGGGCAAAACGTGATTAACGCCAATACCGTAATTGCCAAGGGAAGAAGGAGAGTTTTCACCAATGAGAATTTCGCCCGCATTCACAAGTTTTTCCAAAATGTTATCAGGATTTCGTACTTTCATGACGACATGTTCGGGCGCATAGAGATTACAAAAATCAATAGAATCTTCCAAGGACTTCGTTAAAACAACGCCGCTATAAGCCGCCATGTTTGTTGTTAAATAACCATGTTGAGGCTCTGGCAGCTCAGAAATTTTAACGGCCAGTTGTTCATAAACATATCGTGCCAAAGGTTCATGGTGCGTGACCAGCAAGCCTGCGGAATCTGGGCCGTGTTCTGCCTCATTCAAAACATCCCAAACAGTGTTATCAGGGTCTGCGCTCTCATCGCACAATATAATGGAATCTGACGGGCCAGCGGGCATGCCGGGGTTTATAATACCGCCCAGCATTTGCTTTGCTGCCGCGCCAAAAGGGCTGCAGGGCCCCAAAACTTTTTGCACGCGGGGTATGGTTTGTGTGCCGTACGCCATGGCGGCGATAGCCTGCGCGCCGCCGACTTTATAAACGTTTGTTACGCCCGAAATTTTGGCTGCATATAAAATAACATCGGTAATACTGCCGTCTTTTCTGGGAGGCGTCAGAAGAATAATTTCAGGGACTTTTGCAATAACCGCAGGGACAGCGAGCATGTAAACAGCCGAGGGATAAAGATTTTTCCCCCCTGGGGCGTAAAGGCCAACAGAAGAGATGGGCGTGATTTTTTCTCCCGCCCAGACGCCATCTTCAATTTCAACCATCCAGTGATCTTCCACACGGCGCATTTGTTCTTCGTGGAATTTGCGCACATTGGCCACACAACGTTCTAGCGCCGCTTTTATTTTGGGTTCAATTGTCCGCTCGGCTTTTTCAAACTCATCATCAGTGACTTTGAGGGAAGGAAGTGTACAACCATCAAATTTTTTGGCATAATCCAAAAGAGCATCATCCCCACGTCTTCGTACATCATCCAATATGGGGCCAACTTTTGCACTAACATCGTCAATGTCAGCCTGCGCTCTTCGCAAAATGCGCTCTTTTGTCGCAGCGTCTGTTTTATCCCATTCGTAAAAACCAATATTCATGGCTGGAAATCCTTTTCAATCGGAGGTACAAAAGCACATATTTATAGTGAAAGTAAAGATTTATGGCCGTACAAACCATCGCTATCATTGATTATGGATCAGGCAATTTAAGATCTGCCGCCAAGGCGTTTTCGTATGTTTTGTCGCAAGAGGGTCTGTCTGGTGATGTTGTCATCACGGACAAGGCCGACATTGTGGCAAAGGCAGACCGTATTGTTCTTCCAGGGCAGGGTGCATTTGGAGATTGTATCGGCGGCCTTAAAAGTGTTGATGGTATGGTGGACGCTTTAAGCGAAAATGTTTTGCAACGCGGGAAACCTTTTTTAGGGATTTGTGTGGGCATGCAGCTTTTGGCCACACGGGGCCTAGAATTTGGCGAACATCAGGGACTTGGCTGGATTGCTGGCGATGTTGTTAAAATAATACCTCAAGATAAAAGCCTGAAAATTCCGCATATGGGATGGAATACGATGATGGCATCAGGAGATATTATCCATCCTGTGCTGCGCAGCGTCACAAAAAAATCTGATGGAACACTCGAAGATTTCTATTTTGTTCATTCTTTTATGTTTGACTGTATAGATACCAACCATGTTGCGGGTGTGTGTGATTATGGCGGTGTCTTTACTGCGATGGTGGCAAGGGATAACATAGTCGGGACACAATTCCACCCTGAAAAAAGCCAACAGGCGGGGTTGGATTTGATAGCAGGATTTTTACACTGGAACCCTTAAAAAAATAAGGCCATATATGAACGAGCAAACAGCCATCAAAACCGAAAAATCAAAAGTCACGGTTGAATTAAAAACTGATGCGTTATCGCGCGCGGATTTAAATGATTTATGTGATGCGGCCGAAGCCGCCATCGAAGCCGGTGGCGGGTTTGGATGGCTCCGTGTGCCAGAACGTGATTCGCTGGAGCGATATTGGCAGGGCGTGATTGCCGCGCCCATGCGGCTTTTGTTTTTGGCGCGGCTTGATGGTGTTATCTGCGGCACAACGCAGTTGATATTGCCCCCTCTTAACAACGAGGCACAAAAGCATATTGTTCAACTGACCACCAATTTTGTGGCTCCTTGGGCGCGCGGCCACGGGCTTGCCAAAATGCTGCTTGAAAAAGTGGAAGGGGAAGCGCGTTTGAAAGGCTATAGCGTTATAAATCTGGATGTTCGCAACACCATGGAACAGGCTATCGCGCTTTATGAAAGCATGGGCTATATAAAGTTTGGGGAACATCCGTTTTCTGTTGTGGCAGACAACCAGACAATAACTTCAAGCTATTACTATAAAAATATCAATCCTGATTACTTCAATAGCCAATAATTCATTTCTGGCGGCTGTTTTTTTCGTCAATACCGCTGATGCCTTCACGCGCTTCGAGTACAGACATCACATCTTCTGGTGATATTCCATGGTGCGCCCACAAAACCATTAAATGATATATAAGGTCTGCAGATTCCTGCTTTATTTTTTCGGTATTGCCATTGATGGATTCAATGCAGGTTTCAATAGCCTCTTCCCCCACTTTTTGCGTAATTTTATTCACGCCTTTGGCAAAGAGAGAGGCGGTGTAGGATGAGGACTCATCCGCGCCTTTGCGAGATAAGATGGTATTATATAATTTTTGAAAGACGTCGTTGGTCATGCCAATTCATTTCTCAAAGCTGGTTTTAATACGGGATACCGCGTTGTTGCAAATTCCAAAAAGGTTGCAAGGTCAGGCATATGAATATCAATAAAAGGCTCAAACTCTGGTACTGGGTTTTTTCTTGAAATCAGAACGGTCAGGATGTCTGGATTAAAGTTTTTTGCCATTTTTAAATTATCTACGCTGTCTTCCAAAAAAACAGTTTGCGCGGGCGTTGCACCTAAAGCGGCCATAGCCATTTGAATAGGCCTTGGGCTTAATTTCTTCGTTTCATAACCGACATCATGTAAATCCAGACAGGCGTGTTTTGTAAAAAAATGCCATGTGCCGCGCGCTTCCAAAACGGGCCGCACCCAATTCGTAAGACAGCCTTGTGTTAGTATCCCATGTTGAACATGCCCACGTAATTGTTCTAAAAGTTCAATAGTGCGGGTGTGTGGATTTAATAAGGCCATATTATTTTCTTTGGCATATTGAAACTTTTCGCGGTGAAAACTTCTAAAAAGACCTTCTCTAAAAAAATCTTCTCTTTCTGCGGAAATCAGATTCCATTCTTTGGCCAATCTGGTAAAACCCAAAAGACCATCGCCAGTTTCATCGTAACTTTTCCTCCCTATTGCGCGTATGTCTTCAGGCGACAAGTCAGGAAAATTTTCACGTAGTGCCAGATACTTTACATGCGCATAAAAATCATAAATATCCCCCGCACCTTCATAGGAATGGTGAACATCATCAATATCATTCACCCAAAAGCGTCTGTCTGGTGTCAGGGCAAGCTTGTCGGGCTTCTGCACAGCATTTTGAAAAGGCAGTATCATTCATTTGGTATAACGTAAGCGCGAAACCCATGTCAAAAATAAAAAGGTTAAAGGCGTACCGCTATGCTCGCATCTGCCATGGCTTGCTTGGCTTGCTTGATGGTAAAGGTGCCAAAATGGAAGATGGATGCTGCCAAAACAGCCGAAGCATGGCCTATTTTCACCCCGTCCACCAAATGCTGCAACGTGCCAACGCCGCCTGACGCTATAACGGGGATGGTTAATGAATCCGCCACGGTGCGAGTGAAGTCTAAATCAAAGCCCGTTTTGCGGCCATCCTGGTCCATGGAGTTTAACAAAATTTCACCTGCGCCATAGTCTTCCATTTGCTTGGCGAATTGAACGGCATCAACACCCGTGGCATTGCGTCCCCCATGGGTAAAAACTTCCCACCCCAAGCCATCTGCTTTTTTACGCGCGTCAATGGCGACAACGATGCACTGGCTGCCACATTTGTTGCTGGCTTCTTTGACAAAGTGGGGGTTTAAAATGGCCGTGGTCATCACCGAAATTTTATCCGCGCCGCAATCAAGAAGTTTTCGGACATCATCTATGGTGCGCACACCGCCCCCTACGGTAAGAGGCATGAAACAGCAGTCTGCCGTACGTCTGACGACATCATAAATTGTAGAGCGTTCTTCATGGCTGGCAGTGATGTCCAGAAATGTCAGTTCATCCGCGCCTTGGTCATTGTAAAGTTTGGCTTGCTCCACAGGGTCGCCCGCATCTTTAAAATCAACGAAGCTCACGCCCTTCACGACACGGCCATTTTTGACATCAAGGCAGGGGATAATGCGGGTTTTTAACATTATTGTGCTTCTTTCAACGCCGTTAAGGGATTGATAGCGCCGTTGTAAAGGGCGGTACCAATAATAACGCCTTCCACACCATGAACGAAAGCACTGCGCACCGCGCGAATGTCTGCGATGGAAGAAACACCACCTGAGGCGATGACAGGAATTTTGGTAGATTGTGCCAGTGCGATGGTTGTATCCATGTTCAACCCCTTGCCCGTCCCGTCGCGGTTGATGTCAGTGTAGATAATGGCGCTAACACCGCAATCTTCAAACAGGGCGGCAAGATCATTGACCTCTATGTCAGATTCTTCCACCCATCCTTCGACAGCCACACGTGTTCCGCGTGCGTCAATGCCTACAACAATCTGCCCTGGAAAGAGTGCGCAGGCCTCGCGCACCAGCGCAGGATTTTTTAAAGCCAGCGTGCCTAGAATGACCCGTGAGACCCCTTCTGATAACCAGCTTTCAATTTGTGCCAGGCTGCGAATGCCACCCCCAAGCTGCACAGGAAGGTCGGCGGACTTTAAAATACTGCGCACGGCCTCAACATTCACGGGCTTGCCGTCGATCGCCCCGTTTAAGTCAACCGCGTGAATCCATTGAAAACCAAGGCGCGCCCATTCTGCCGCCTGCTCACCAGGGTCTTCGTTATAAATAGTGGCCGTGTCCATGTCCCCTTTGTGCAGGCGGACACACTGGCCATTTTTTAAATCAATTGCGGGGTATATAATCATGATCATATTTTGTATATATTATTCAAGAATTGTAAAGAAGAAGAGGAAGCCCTTATGCCCTATGATGATAATAATATTTTTGCCCGTATTTTGCGCGGCGAAATTCCTGCCAAAAAAGTTTATGAGGATGAGTGTGTCCTAGCTTTTCACGATATTGGTGCAAAAGCCCCTGTCCATGTTCTGGTCATACCAAAAGGAAAATTTGTATCTATTGCTGACTTTGGGGCGAATGCGAGTGAACCAGAAATAGTAGGATTTTACCGCGCCGTGTCAAAGGTAGCCCATGATTTGGGACTGGTCGAAAACGGGTTTCGCACTATCGCCAACACAGGGGTGAATGGCGGGCAGGAAGTCCCTCATTTCCATGTCCATTTACTGGGTGGAAAGCCTATGGGCGCGATGGTGCAGGATTAAAGCTTACTTGCGTTTGTGGGCGGGGAACAAAATCACATTGTTTTCAAACCCTGCCGGAGAATAGAGGGTAGGGTTTTGGTATGAGCAAATGCCATCAAAATCTTCAAGGCCGCCTTCACGCTCGGCTTCCAGTTCACAGATAACGTAATCTGCAATTTCCATGTGCGCACGTGCTTGTACGGCCAGAACAGAGCATAGCGTATAAGCAGGGTCTTGAGGGTCATGCAGGCTTGCCTGCAATGTTTCCAAAATGTCGGCCAGAGATTCCAGATCTTCAGGCACATGCTTTAAAAGATCATATAAATCATCCCCGCAGACAGGATGGTTGTGGTAATTGGCCAGCCAGTCAGGCGCATAATCATCAATAATTTTCTGAGATTCCATTTTAAGCGCTGCGGCCACGGGAATTTCATGGGCAAAATCCACGGCAATGCGGTGCGCGGATAATGCAATCGCCAAAAGGGCGGAATCAGGGTCTATCTCTGACAAGGCCATGTGCATGGCATATTGTGTATCGCCGTCAATCGGCGTAGCGCTTAATATAGCGTCGCTTACGGCAACAGGCACAACCAGATATGTGTGAAGTCTTGCGACGTCTTCTTTGGATACAGCATTCATATGGATATAGCCCCCCAAAAGGCCAAAGGATTGTTCTTCTTTCTTTTGTACCCCCATAAGATGAACATAGGTTTAAAGAAAAATGAAGGAAACGTTAACCCTGCTTTTCTTCTTACAAACTCTATGCCATAGATAATAAATGGTCGCACGAATTAACACGATTGCTTTTCAGGGTGTAGATGTACAAAGCATTGACGTGCAGGTACAAATATCAAACGGCCTGCCAGCCTTTACGATTGTGGGGTACATTAAATGACAAATATTTTAACCGTTTTTGTATTGGTTTTATGCTTAATCTCGACGCCAGTGGCAGCCGCTGAAAACCAAATAGAATACATATATATCAGTAAACGTTCTCCTGCGGTTTCTGTAATAGAGCAGAACGGGTCTTTTCTTGCTCTTGGGCCTAAAACATACACGGTGTTCAACCAAGATATTGCCAGATCAGGTGATTATTCTGGCCCATTGGATGCAAAA
>CAUJHK010000118.1 GCA_963204715.1 Pseudomonadota bacterium
GCAAACGGTCTTTCCTCGCGTGATGCAACCATTCAGGCCATGCGTGAAGTAACAGGCCCTATTATTGCCACCATGCTGGTGCTAACGGCTGTGTTCGTTCCCATCGCCTTCGTCAGCGGTTTGACAGGGCAGTTCTACAAACAGTTTGCCACCACCATTGCTATAGCCACTGTTATTTCAACCTTGAACTCCCTGACCCTCTCTCCCGCCATGGCCGCTCTTTTGCTCAAAGGGCATGATACTCCAAAGGATGCTCTCACAAAATTTATAGATGGCGCGCTGGGCTGGTTCTTTGTCAGGTTTAACAAGGTTTTTAAAAAAAGCTCACATGCTTATGAGCGCAGCGTAGCCAGTATCGTCCGCCATAAAGTGATTATGATCTTGGTGTACGGCATGTTTATAGGGCTTGCCTTGTTTGTGTTCAAACTCGTTCCCGCAGGCTTTGTTCCCGCGCAAGACAAAGGGTACCTCATTTCTTTTGCCCAGCTTCCCCAAGGTGCAACACTGGAACGCACCGAACAGGTGATAAGCCAGATGACCAATATCTTGAAGCATGAGCCTGGAATCAAAAACGCTGTGGCGTTTCCAGGCCTTTCCATCAATGGCTTTACAAGCTCTTCCAGCGCAGGCATCGCGTTTGCAACCCTGGATGATTTTTCCAAAAGGGGTGCGCCAAACCTGTCTGGTTTTGCCATTGCTGAATCCTTGCAACAAAAATTCTTCGGCATTGACGGCGCCTTTGTGGCCGTCTTCCCGCCGCCACCCGTCAATGGGCTAGGGACAATAGGCGGGTTTAAGCTGCAAATCGAAGACCGTGCGGATTTAGGCTTTGAGGCTTTAGACAATGTGGTCAAAGCGGTCACGGGACAGGCGTATATGAATCCCGCGCTTACAGGCATTTTCAGCAGCTACAACATAGACACACCCCAACTTTTCGCCGACGTGGACAGAACAAAAGCCCAGCAGCTTGGCGTCAACATCACGGATATTTTCAGCGCCATGCAGGTTTATCTTGGGTCAATGTACATCAATGACTTCAACCAGTTTGGAAAAACCTATCAGGTGATTGCGCAGGCAGATAAAGAATTCAGGGATACGCCTGATGATATTGTCAATTTGCGGGTGCGCAATGACAAGGGTGAGATGGTGCCTCTTGGCGCGGTTGTAAATGTCAGTGAAACCTTTGGGCCTGCCACCGCCATGCGCTATAACGCGTTTCGCGCGGCAGATTTGAACGGGGATGCCGCACCTGGTTTTTCAAGCGGACAGGCTCAAGCCGCTATTACCAAAATTTTGCAAGACACCCTGCCCAAAGGCATGGAGTTTGAGTGGACAGACCTGACCTACCAGCAAATTCTGGCAGGCAATACCACCATTTATATTTTCCCGCTGTGCCTGCTTTTGGTATTTCTGGTTTTGGCCGCGCAGTATGAAAGCCTCACCATGCCGCTCGCCGTTATCTTGATTGTGCCGATGTCTATTTTATCCGCCATCGCTGGCGTGTGGCTTACGGGGGGAGATAACAACATCTTCACACAAATCTCGCTCTTTGTTCTGGCAGGGCTGGCGTGTAAAAACGCGATTTTGATTGTGGAGTTTGCGCGGGAACTGGAACATCAGGGGCGCGGGATAATAGATGCTGCGCGTGAAGCCTGCTTCCTTCGTCTTCGCCCTATTCTCATGACCTCCTTTGCCTTTATCATGGGCGTTGTGCCTTTGGTTTTCTCTCATGGCGCGGGGGCAGAAATGCGCCATGCTATTGGGATCTCGGTGTTCTCGGGCATGCTGGGCGTTACATTCTTTGGCCTTGTTTTTACGCCTTTGTTTTATGTGATGCTGCGGACAATGGAAGTTGCACTGACAGGGCGCAAAGACCCCATCCGCCAGCATGGTGATGAGATACCCACCCATATTCCCAGCGCGCCCATGAAAAAAAGCGCGATAGAGCAAGAAGCCCAGCAAGAGGATGATGCGTTTTAATGACAAAGAAGCCCATGGTATCCATTGTTGTTGCCTGCGCTGCCAATCACGTGATTGGCATCAACAATGAAATGCCGTGGCATATTCCTGAAGACTTCAAACACTTTAAAGCCGTAACCATGGGCAAACCCTGCATCATGGGGCGCAAGACGTTTGAAAGCATTCTGGCCTCGCTGGGCAAACCTCTACCAGGGCGCGTGAATATTGTAATATCGCGCAGTAATTTCCAACATTCTGGCGCGCTCACTGTACAAAATGTGGCAGAGGCTCTTGAGCAGGCTTCAAAAATTGATACCGATGAAATATGCATTGTCGGTGGCGGGCAGATTTACGCGCAGGCCTTAAAGGAAAATCTGGTTGACCGCATTCATTTAACACGCGTGCATCAATCGCCTGAAGGAGATGCTTTTTTCCCCGCTCTGGGGGATGAGTGGCGCGAAACAGCGCGCGAAGACCATGATGGGTTTTCTTTTGTAACGCTGGAAAAATAAAAACTCTTAAGCCATAACCACTTCAGGAGCTGCTTTGCTTTGCATTCTACCCGCAGCTCTGGATTTACCTTGGCGCACAGCACGTTCATGCGGGGTTTCTTGCGGGGTTTGTGAAAGGTCGGGCTTGGCAGCGACTTTTCCATCTGGCAAATAAACCGCCTGAAAAGCTTTTGCCAGCCTGTTGTTTTTAATTTGCACAGTGGGGCGCGCTTGCGCATCACCCTCACGTTCCAGAATATTTTGTATATGGTCAACAAGGGCCCTCACCTGCCCCCCACGGCTTCCGTTCACAAACTCTAAAAAAAGATTCGGGCGTTGTTCAAGAATCGGCAGCGCTTTTTCCAAAAACTTGAGGGTTTTTTCGGTAGCAATCTCTGCCCGTCCGGGGCGTTCCATAATATGGCAAAGAGTGTCAAATTGCAGGGCGGCACTTTCATAGCCAAGCTCCGCAACTGGGTTGGTTTTTGTGTCCTCGCCCTTTTTCGCCAGCGACACAGCCGCACAGGTGATACCCTTCATAGCCGCAAATATTTCTGATAAAGATGCCTTCATACACATATACTCCCCGTTCGTATTCTTATAGTGAAACATATTAGTCATATTTGTTGCTCAAAGAGAAGATAAAATTTCCCGCGCAATCGCCTCGTAGTACCCCTCGCTGACAGGCACACCATTGTCCGATTCCTCACGGATTTTCGCGTTCAAAGGTATTTCTCCTAAAAACGGAACGCCTCGTATCTGTGCTTCTGTGCGCGCTCCTCCATACCCAAAAACAGGCTCTACATGGCCACAGTTGGGGCAGCAGTAAAATGACATATTTTCTATCAGTCCCAATATCTTAACATCGGTCTTTTCAAACATTGTAATAGCTTTTCTGGCATCCATCAGGGCAAGGTCCTGCGGGGTGGAAACAATCACCGCCCCCGTTACAGGCACCTTTTGTGCCAGCGTCAATTGCACATCCCCTGTGCCTGGCGGCATATCAATGACAAGCACGTCAAGAGGGGTGTTTTCACTTCCCCACGCTACGTCGCGTAACATTTGATAAAAGGCCGTTTGTATCATCGGCCCGCGCCATATCATGGCTTTTTCCTCTTCCACCAGAAAACCCATCGACATCATTTTCACGCCATGGGCGATAAGGGGGATTAGTTTTTTATCCTCTCCTGTTTGCGGCTTTTGTCCCGAAAGGCCAGAAAGCCGTGGTACGGACGGGCCATAAATATCCGCATCCAAAAGCCCCACTGACTTTCCCATTTTTGATAATGCTACGGCCAGATTGAACGCCACGGTAGATTTCCCCACGCCCCCCTTGCCACTGGCCACCGCTATAATATGGCGTATGGGTAATGTCAGTTTTGGGTTTTTGTCCATGCCATGGGGGTCTGGGGCGGGACGCGTTGCCGCTATATCGCCTTGCGCGGCTGTGCGCTCCGCCGTCAGCACAATATCCACACGGCCCACGCCCCGCACTGTTTGCACCGCTTTTAGAGTACGAAGGCGCAAATCTTCCATTCTCGCGCCATCCATGCCCGCGTCCACCTCCAGCACAAAAAACACGTCTTTCTTGTTTTTGATGACAAGGCCGCTCACGCGATTTTGTGACACAACATCGCCCTCCCCGTTCATAACACCACGAAGCGCTTTCATAATTTTTTGTTCAAGGGTTGAAAACATTTGTTTGAAACCGATTTTAAACTGTTGTCGCCTGTGGCCAAAAGCCGCTATGGTTATACCGCTATACATAGATATATCGCACAAAAAGTCGAACGAATTTTAAAAAGCAGGAAATAAGCGCATGCCTTGGGACGAAAATGGCGAAAACAAAGGACGCAACCCGTGGGGAGGCTCTTCTGGTGACAACAAAGGACCTAAAAACCCATGGGGCTCTGGAGGCGGGCCAAACAACGGCGGCGGCGCAGGGCGCGGGCCTACCCCGCCTGATATGGATGACATTTTCGCAAAATTCCAAAGCGGCATGAAAGATTTTATGCCAGGTGATTTTGGCGGCGGCAAGCTGGTTCTGGCAGGGGTAGCCGCTCTTGCCGCGCTGTGGCTGGCCAGCGGGTTCTACACCATCAATCCTGGAGAGCATGCTGTCATTCAACGTTTTGGCGCGCTCCACCGCACCGAAGAAACCGAAGGGTTGAAATATCATCTCCCCGCCCCCATCGAAAGCATGACCAAGCTGAATGTGAATGAAATCCGCACGCTCAGCATAGGGTTTGTCGGGCCTGTGGGGCGTGGTGGCAACACCACAGCCGCGCGCGATGTGCCAGAAGAAAGCCTGATGCTGACCTCTGATTTCAACATTGTGGATCTTGATTTTGTTGTGCAGTGGTCCATAAGCTCTGCCAACAATTATATTTTCAACATCGAGAATCCTGAAGACACATTGCGGCAAGTGGCACAAAGCGCCATCCGTGAAGTGGTCGGTCAAACCCGCATGTTCCCCATTATTACGACAGAGCGTGGTCTTGTGGCGGATAAATCCCGCGCTATCATGCAAAAAATTCTTGATGAGTATGAGGCGGGGATCAACATCTCTCAAGTCCTCATAAACTCTGCGGAAGTACATCCTGACGTGCAATCCGCGTTTCAAGATGTCCAGTCCGCGAAGCAGGATGCCGAAGATGTTCAAAACCGCGCAGGTGCCTACCGTGAAGACATCATTCCAAAAGCAAAGGGCGCCGCCACGCGCATTATGCAAGAAGCGCAAGGGTATAAAGAATCTGTTATTTCCCGCGCAACAGGTGATGCAGACAGGTTTAACTCTGTCCTATCCGCATACCAAAACGGGAAAGACGTCACCAAGGAACGCATGTATATAGAAACCATGGAAAGCGTTTTGACAAACGCGCAAAAAATAATCATGGACGATAAAAGCAGCAAGGGCGTTGTCCCCTACCTGCCATTGAATGAGTTAAAACGCGTTGAACCCGCCGCGGGTGATCAAACCTCGCCAAACAAAGGCCTGACAAAATGAACAGCAAGCTTACATTCCTCTTTTTCTTTTTAGGCCTTGTTATAATCGGCATTTCGCAAACCCTCTTTGTTGTAGACCAAACACAGCAGGCCATTGTCCTCCAGCTTGGCCAGCCTGTGGGTGATTTGCGCAAACCTGGCCTTCACTTCAAAATGCCCGTTATTCAGGAGGTGCGTTATTTTGACCGCCGCATTTTGTCCGTTGATCCTGCGCCAAAACAAATGGTTATTTCCAGCAGCCTGATTGCACGACCCATTGAAAAAACAAAAGACGCATCGCCAGCGCCAGAAAAAACAATGGATGATGTCGCAAACGAAATCGTGAAGGACACGCCAGACGTACTGGATGCCCCACCCATTGACAACGTAAGCGGGGAGCCGATTATTGTTGATTCCTACGCCCGTTACCGCATCGCTGATCCCTTGCAGTTTATGAAGACCCTGCGCACCGTTGATAACGCCAACAAACGCATTGAAAGCATTATTGATGA
>CAUJHK010000119.1 GCA_963204715.1 Pseudomonadota bacterium
AGAAATTTTTATAAAATTGAACTGCCCTCCAAAGAGGGATGGGTTAGTTACCCAACAGAGAAACATTTAAAATGGCCAATTGCCCGCTGCTCTAAGCGCATTCATGAGATTATGCCTATAATGCGTGCGGACATAGTAATAGATAATAAAAGAACCGGTGCACGCATCATCATAGATACAAAATTCACTGAAATTTTTGGAAAGTCTCCTTACAGAGAAAGGTCTCTTAAAAGCAACTACATCTATCAGATTTATTGCTATCTTAGGACTCAGGAAGATACCGGCGAAGTAGGAGCCCACGAAGCACAGGGGATACTTTTACATCCTTCTGTAGATGAGCAAGTCGACGAATATATTGAAATGCACGGACATAAAATTAGATTTATCACTATAGATCTTTCACAATCTTCAGATAAAGTTATTAGTGATTTAAGAAAAATTTTACTGACTTAAAAAGTGCAACACGGGTTCGGTTCCCGATTTCTATGTTTTGGGACTGAGGGTATCAATAGGGGTATCGCAAAAACAATATCTTAAATTGTTTATATACAACAGATACTTACAACCTTAATACCGCTACCGTACGGGACGCCAATTTCTCTTCTGGCAGATATTTCAAGGCATAAAAAACTCCATTTTAATCAATAAGCTGTTTTAGGGGTGTTGTTTCAAAACAATCCGTCCTATAGACATAATGTAAAATTTAATCATTCTAAGTCCTTTAAATTGCCTTGAATGTAAATTATGTGTGTTATGGTCTGGGCGAAAAATTCTGACAAAAGAAAACAGCATGTCTAAAAAGTTAAAAATTGCCTTTGTGAACAGTCTTTATTATCCGCACGAGGTCGGCGGCGCGGAAAAAGCCGTAAGAACCATTGCCGAACAAAATGTCGCGGAGGGGGGGGAGTCCATTGTCGTTGCGCTTTCACCTGAAGGGCGGGCCAGCACATCGGTTTATAACGGCGTAAAAATTTATTACGTGCCGCTGGCCAATATTGGCTTTATGCATGGAAAAACGCCTTTATCAAAGTTGCAAAAGGCAATCTGGTATTTTTTTGATGCATACAACCCCTTTATGCGCGCGCGTATTTCAAAGATTTTACGCGAAGAAAAACCAGATGTTGTTGAAACAAACAATTTGCAGGGTTTTTCTGTTTCTGTCTGGAAGGCGGCGAAGGCCTTGAAGATTCCTGTGGTGCAGGTGCTGCATGACTATTACCTGTCCTGCATTAATTCCACGATGTTTACCAAAGGTAAAAATTGCAAAGGGCAGTGTCTTCATTGCAAGATGCTTTGTACGCCGCGTCGCGAGGTATCGGACATTCCCGCGGTGGTTTCATCTGTAAGCAGGCGCACCTATAGCCTTGTTCATGGGACGGGCATGTTTCCCGATTCTACACCCGTTGTGTATGGGTCTTCTGCCATCAAGTTGAATGATTTGCTGATAGATTCCGTTAGGCCATACCACAGGGCGGGCGAGCCTGTCATTTTAGGCTTTTTAGGGCGGATTGACCCTTTGAAGGGCATAGATGTGCTTTTGGAAGCTATGCATCGTTTGCCTGAGGGCATGGCGAAATTATTGATAGCAGGCGGCGGGAATGAAGAGTATGTGAACGCCTTGAAGGAGAGGTTTTCATCACCCGCGATAGAATTTTTGGGCGTTGTGCCACCACAAGAATTATTTTCGAAGATTCATTTGCTTGTCGTGCCATCCGTTTGGGAAGATCCTCTGCCACGCGTTATTGCAGAATCACATGCCTGCGCTGTACCAGTGGCCATTTCAAAAATAGGGGGAATGCCCGAAATAGTGGAAGATTGTGTCACAGGATATTATTTTGATGCCAACCAGCCCCAGAGCATAGCCGCACTTGTCAAAAGACTGCATGGGGAAGAGTTTCCAACTGATTCACAGCGTGAAAAATGTCTTGAACGAACGGGGTATTTTAACATTAATCATGTAATGGAACATCATAAAGCTATGTGGGATAGAGCTTCTGGCTCGCTTTAAGGACATATCGCTTTCAAATCAGAAGGGCACAAAATGAAGCCTAAAAGAAGAGTAAAGGAAATTATAAAAATACAAGCCTCCCGTGTGGTTACGCACATAATCAATGTTGTTCAAAAAAATATTTTGGGTGATGATAAAATTAGTAACACACTTCGTATGCTCATGTTGAGGTTGCTGGGTGTGCGTTATGGAGACAATTCAAAAATATTTGGGGGTTGTGATGTTCTGGGTGGACAGATCACGTTGGGAAATGGTGTCACGATTAACCGTTGTTGTTATTTTGACCTGACAGGCAGTGTTGTGATGGAAGATCAGGTGGGGGTAGGGCATGGTGTTACATTCATCACGGCTCACCATGAAATGGGCCCGGTACAAAACCGCGCGGGACATAATCTGCAAGGGTATATTTCGTCGCGCAACATTGTTGTGAAAGAGGGCGCGTGGATTGCGGCCAACGCGACCATTATGCCAGGTGTGACGATTGGTAAAGGCGCCGTTGTTGCGGCTTGCGCTTTGGTAACAAAAGATGTCAAAGAAAATACTGTGGTTGCAGGTGTGCCTGCAAAAGTTATCAAAATTTTAGAAGATCATCTTCAGTCGTAAAATTATTTTTACATATTTTTGTAATATAAAAAGTTCCAATAAATAAGTCGTTTATAGATTTTTAATCTGCTCCTCTTGCACTTGTATTACAAGCTCTGGTCGCACATATGGTTGAATCAGATAGCACTCAAGATGGATACCTCTATGAAAATTTATTACTACAATGACGTACCTAATTTTGGAGATATGTTAAACAAATATATATGGCCTCACTTTTTTGGTTCTTTGCTCGAGCGCAAAGACAATGTAATGCTATTTGGAATTGGCACGCTAATTGGCAATAAGGTCAAGCACAATGGACCCATTATCGTGTTTGGCTCAGGCTGCGGGTATATAAGTGATTTGCGTCATGTACAGGATAATCAACAGACTATAAATTTTGTGCGTGGACCGATGTCTGCAAAGGTTCTGGGTCTATCTGCGGATTATGCCATTACAGACCCCGCGATTCTAACGCCAGAAGTTTTCCCTGCTTCTGCACCCAGAGGCGATGTTGTGTTTGTTCCGCATTGGGAAACGTCATTTAATCCTCTTTGGAAGCGTGCCTGCGAGCTGGCAGGTGTTACATATATAGACCCTCTTGCAGATGTGAAAGATGTGGCGGCGGGCATTAGTGGCGCGCGTCTTGTGATTGCGGAAGCCATGCACGCTGCTATTCTGGCCGATGCCTATCGCGTGCCATGGGTACCAGTCAGCACATCCCCCCGTATTAATGAATTTAAATGGAATGACTGGGCAAGGTCTTTGAATGTTAAGTTGCCTGCATTTAGCTACTTTAGGTCTATAGGGGCGTCTGATTATTTTCGTGCAATAATGTTTGATTGCAACCAAACCTATGTCGAGCTACTGAGTCATAAAAAGGACGGCAAGACGCCCTTTTTAAAGAAACTATATAAAAAGATGGTCTCTTATAAATGGCGTTGCCGCATTGAGCACAGGCTTTTAACCAAGACTGGCCCTGGTCTTGACATAATGATTGATAAGATTGTCGGGAAGGGGTATTATTGCCCGTCTTATATTCAGCGAGCCGCCGACCAGATTAAAAGACTAAGTCTGTCCGATGGGGCATTGAGTGAACAAAGTATTGCAGATGAAAAGCGCCAGAAAATTCATGACAGAATTTATAACCTTAAAATTTTTTTGGAAGGCTCAAGAACCAAAAAGTCTGTGGCATAATTGAATGCGGGGATTTTGGGGGTGGAAAAGTGCTGGTTGGTTTACCAATGTTGTGAACAATACTTTGTTTCATAGACTGTTTAATATGTCTTTAAGGCTCAGCGCGCTGGGCTTGAAACTGATACTGACGCTTTATATTGCTCGTTATTTTTCCTTGTCAGATATGGGTACTTATGGACTTGTGGCCTCCACCGTAGCTATGGCTATTCCTTTTCTGGGCTTCAGGCTTGACTACATGGTGACGCGAGAACTTGTGGATGCATCTCCAGCCAAGGCGACTATGCTTATTCGAGATGAGATTGTTTTTTACGGTTTAAACTATGCTTTTTTGGCCATGGTGGTCATAGCTGGTGCTCTTGTGCTTCCTCATAGTACAAACAATACAATTCTTGTAATAACGTTGTTTCTTTCCATCCTTGAAAGCCTTTGCACAGTAACATCCACGAATTTTATCTATTTTAAACGTCCTATTTTGGCAAATTTTTTATTTTTTCTAAGGTCTGCGGCGTGGACTATTCCAGTCATCGGGTTGGGACTTTTTTCTCCCACTTTAAGATCGTTAGGCTTTGTCTTTTCATTTTGGTTGATGGGCTTGCTTTGCAGCCTGCTTGTTACCGCCTATATGCTAAGACATATGCCGTGGCGCGAAACAATAGCCACAAAAGTAGATTGGCATCGCCTTCGTCATGATGTTACCAGATCTATTCCTATATGGCTTGGCGCCATAGGTGCGGTCGGAACCACAAACATAGATCGTTTTGTCGTCGAATATCATATGAGCCGTGAGATGGTAGGGATTTTAAGCTTTTTCGCATCATTTGGAACGGCGCTGAGCGCGCTTGTAAGCAGCGGCGTTAATACATTCAAGCAACCACATCTCATCGCGTCTCACAAAGAAGGAGATACGGGTAAGTTTTGGACGATAACCAAAGAGATGATGATTGAGACTATTATATCTGGGATTTTACTATCGTTGATCACGGCATATTTGGTGCCTATCATGGCATCTATGCTGGGTAAGCCAGAAATAGAATCATACAAAGCCGTGCTTTGGCTTATTCTTGTGGGGACGGTGTTGCGCCTTGTCGGGGATAGTCTGAGTGGGGTGTTGTATGCCAGACATCAGGATAAAGCCATATGGATAGGAGGCTTATTATCGCTGGTGGTATCCTTAGGTCTAAATGTATGGCTGGTACCAAGATACGGGCTGTATGGCGCAGGGTATTCAGCCATAATATCAGGCGTGTTCATTGTTTTATGGCGATTTTATTACGTTAGAAGATATGTTCCAGAAAGCGGATTTGGCCGATGAAAGAGAATAATAATGTCTAACCCTGATATTTCAATCATAATCCCCTGCTATAATGTTGCACCATATATTGAGCGTGCTATAAAATCTGCGCTGGATCAGCAGGGCGTTTCGCTTGAAGTTATAGTGGTTGACGACTGTTCGAGTGATGGCACGCCAGACATTGTGGCCGCTATCACTGACAAGCGCGTAAAATTGATTCAGCTCAAAGAAAACTCAGGTCCCAGCGGTGCGCGCAACGCCGCAATTAAAGCGGCAAGCGGACAGTGGATAGCCATTCTTGATGGCGATGATGCTTACGAGCAAGGGCGTTTACAACGTATGACAGAGATTGCCCGTAGCAAAAACGCGGATATGATTGTTGATAATATCCTCGTCGTTTCCGAAGAGCTTGGAAAAAATTTCCCGATGTTTGATTCTCAAGTTTTTGATGCAATAGGGGATATCACATTGCCGCGCCTGATGAATGGAACTATAGGGAACACAGGATATTCTTTATCTTCTTTAAAGCCAATTTATTCGAAAGCATTTTTAAACAAACATAACATTTTATATGATGAATCCATTGCCGTTGGTGAGGATTATATGATTTTTGCAGAATGTCTGGCTTATGGCGCCCGCTGTGTGACTGACTCTTCTTTTGGGTATTTATACACACGCAGGGCTGGCTCTATTTCATATCGCATACCTTCAAAAAGATGGCAGATTATGATAGATTGCGAAACAAGTTTTATGCACAAACATAATCTCCAAGATAATGTTCTGGCTGAACAACAAAAAAGACTAAAGTTTATGCGCAAAATGAAGGCCTTTGAAATGATGGTTGAGGCTATTAAAGTTAAAGATATTTCTGGTTTGTTAAAACCTGCAATAATGTCGCCAACATCTGTCCTTTTCTTTGCCGCGCCGATAAAGAAAAGAATTCAAAAGCTTTTAACGCCAGCCGTTTCCAAATAGAAAAATAAATCACCATGAAAAAGAAAAATGTCTTTATAGTTTTGTTTCTTATACTTTTTGTGATTGCTTTCGCAGACAATGCGTATGCCCAAAAGATTGTATTTTCTGATGATTTTTCAGGGATAGAGCGGCTTATGCCCGACGGAAACAAAAAGCTTTATCCGGACCATACAAAATGGGCCTTTACCTTCTGGCCTGGCACAGTATGGCCAGACAGCTATGGAGATGGAACAAACTATTTGGATTCAAACAATGAATCACAAGTCTATGTGACGCCAAGGATAGAAAAAGTGAAAGAGAAAAAAATCCCAATTCCACTGCGTTATGATCCATTTTCTATTGAAAAAGATGGACTGCACATTACGGCGAATGTGCTGTCACCTGCCTCTATGAAGGCTTATGATGTCAGTGGAGCGCGCCAATTTGGGTCTGGCATACTGATATCGCGTTTTTCATTCAAGTATGGCAAGGTTAAAATGGTTGCGAAGTTGCCTTCTGCCAAAGGATCATGGCCCGCTTTTTGGCTTTTGGCGCAAAGCAGGACGTGGCCGCCAGAAATAGACATCTTTGAAGCTATGGCCTGGGGACCGCACAGCAAGCAAGTCCATCCATCTTTGGGTGTTTCAGAAGATGGTCATGACTATAGCGGATGGTTTGATGTGGG
>CAUJHK010000120.1 GCA_963204715.1 Pseudomonadota bacterium
CAATGGTTCCTGCGCCGATGAAATAAAAGGGCGCAACAGGCACCAGCGCGAAAATCTTTTGAAAATTAATGAAGATGGTGCTTTTTTTAGATCATATCTTGATGGACAAAAGCTTTGTTTGAATCCTGAAATATCAATGGAGATTCAGCGAAAATTGGGTGCGGATTTGATTGTCCAGATGGATGAGTGCACAGCCTATCAGGTTACAAAAGACTACACTGCAAAATCCATGGAAATGTCGATGCGCTGGGGAGATCGTTCTCTCCACGCCTTTAACAAAACACATGATGGCAAGCAAGCGCTGTATGGCGTGGTGCAGGGCGGCGTTTATGAAGACTTGCGTAAAGCCAGTGCCGACTATGTGCGCTCCCGTCCGTTTTTTGGCACTGCGATTGGTGGCTGCCTTGGTGGCTCTGATGAAGAGATGTACGGCATTTTGGAATATACAAGGCCACACAACCATCCAGACAGGCCCATTCACTTTTTGGGCATTGGCCGCATAAAGGATGTTTTTAAATCAGTCCGTCAGGGTATAGATACATTTGATTGCGTCATGCCAACCCGTATTGCGCGCCATGGCGTTGCCCTTATGAAAGGGGTGCGGGGAGAGAAGATAAACCTCCTTAATGCCAAATATCGTGATGACCCATCACCCCTTGATGAAACGCTGGACTTGCCCATGTCGCGGGATTTTTCCAAGGCCTACATTCATCATTTGTTAAAGGCAGGTGAGCTTTTGGCCTATCAAATCCTGTCCCAGCACAACGTGGCTATTATCAACCGTTTGATGCGGGAAGTGCGCGCCGCCATTGCCAATGGTACGCTGGATAAGCTTGAAAAAGAATATCTGCCAGACTGAAAATCAAAAATAATTAACCAATTCCACACCAATCCATGTATAGTATAATGGATTAATTGGTTAGATATCATGGCTTTAGAATACAAATCACCCATCGATCTCAAGGTTGTCATGCACGTGCTTGACGATCACATGTTGTGGTATGGAAAAATTGTTAAAGGGTATTTCGAAAACAAGCCGTATAATGAAGAATTCCCGGTAAGCTTTAAGGACTGGCTTTTGAGTGCTCAAAAAGAGGAGCTTATTGACGCGCATGTTGCCGAAAAGCTCAATGGAATTTATAGAGGACTCATTGACGCTGCAAATATTTTTATTTCCAAATGCGATGTTTTTGGGGAGCCACCCTTAAAAGAGTACAGCGATTTTACCAAGCACTACGAAGAGTTTATTCAGGCTATGCGTCGAATAGAGCGTGATCAGGCCGTTGAAAATAGCGGGTATGATAATAGAACGGGTCTGCGCTCTATCCGCATGATGCGCGATGATATAGACATTGAAATGCAACGTCGTTCCCGTCAGGGAAGCCCGTTTGCAATTGCCCTTTTAAAAATCATAAATTTTAACGAGGAGTGGAGAGAGAGCAAGGACACCATTGCGCCTGTTATCCAAAAAATATCAAAACAAATCAGGGTCTGCCTTCGCGCTTTTGATGATGCCTACTATTTGGGGGATGAATATTTTCTATTGTCCTTAAAGCAGGCGGACATGATTGGCGCAGAATCAGCGATGGGACGTCTAAACAGTGCCATCAAGGCCGTGCATATAGCCCTCCCGCATGATGATATGGACAATATAAAAGTTTCGGCTGTTGTGTTTGAGCCTACCATTGCTGAAAATCTTGATACATTAATTAGCAACATGAAAAAGGATATTGAGGCGATTGGTGAGAAAGTAGCGGTTGTTAAATATAATGAGCTAAGCCCTATACAAAGATATGTTAGAGATGTTTCAGTCCCAAAAAGCTGACTTATAAAATGAAAAATCACAGAAACTTTGAAAATCTTTTTATTGTTGATCATCCGCTTGTTCAGCATAAATTATCACGCATGCGTGATGAGGTATGCCAGACGGGGGATTTTAGAAGGCTTTTAAAAGAAATATCCTTGCTTATGGGGTATGAGGTGACAAGGACTCTTGCCCTTAAAACAAGGCCCATAAAAACGCCGATGCAAAAGATGGATGCTCCATGCCTTGATGGAGGATTTCCCGTTGTCGTCCCCATTTTAAGGGCGGGGCTTGGCATGGCAGAAGGTCTGATGGAACTGATGCCGGAATGCCCAGTTGGACATATTGGCCTTTATCGTGATGAAAAAACACATAAGCCTGTTGAATATCTTGTTCGTCTGCCTGACAGGCCAGACGCAAAATATATTGTCACAGACCCCATGCTGGCCACGGGACATTCATGCGAGTATGCCTTTGACCTGTTGCTAAAGCACGGCGTGAAGCGTGAAAACATTAGTTTGATGTGCCTTGTATGTGCTCCAGAGGGGCTTAAAACCTTGGCCGAAAAATACAAAGACATACCCGTGTTTGCGGCATCATTGGACGAGAGGTTGAATGAGAACGCTTATATTATGCCAGGGCTTGGTGATGCGGGGGATCGTCTTTTTGGCACCGTCTAATATAAGGGCATTAAAAAATATAAATAAAATCATTGCCGTATATGGTTAACGCGCCGTTAATGTGAATAATCTAGTATTATAATACTGTATAGCTAGGAGCCAGATGACCGAAGACATTGATCATAAGTTGTTTTTTGATCACATGCCTGTGCCGCGCATGATTGTGCGGCCCGACGGGGACACTTTTACTATTGTTACAATAAACAAACGCGCGGCCAGCGTTTTTCAAAAAAGCGAAGAAGGTATGGAAGGTCTTGCCATTGATGCTTTGTTGGACCACGAAAACGCAGAACATATTCTCCATTCTTTACGTGTCAGCTTAAACCGAAAAAAGCCTGTTACAATTCAATCTTTACCAACTTTTCCAAGCAATGAAAAAGTACCAGGCTTTTGGATAAACCCTGTTATGAACGATGCTGGCGAAGTTATATATCTTGATATCATCGCGCAGCCAAAAGTTACGGATGATTCCGTTTTACAAAGAGAGCGGGATGATGCCCTCTTGCTGTTAACCTCAATTTTTGACGTGAGTGAGGTTGGTATTATTGTTACCGATCACAACAGAAGAATTATAAAGGTGAATGACAGTTTTGTCCGTATTTATGGATGGAATAGAAACGATCTGATTGGCGAAGACTTTGTTGGTATTATAGCCCCTGAGGAGCGTGATCTTGCGCGCTCTAACCATGAATCTTTTATAAAAGACGGTATTAGAAGTTCTGGTGAAATGAAGCTAAGCCGCAAGAACGGGGCGATTGCAAACGTATTGTTTACAACAGCCACACTCGAACTTTCACAAAGGCGGCGGTTTCAGGTTACAACCATCATGGATATTACGCTGCGCAAGCAGATGGAATATTCTCTTCGTGTGGCCAAGGAACAGGCGGATTCAGCCAACCGCGCGAAGTCTGCGTTTCTTGCGAATATGAGTCATGAGCTAAGAACGCCATTAAACGCAATTCTTGGCTTTTCGGAGATGATGATCAAAGGTACTTTTGGCCCCATAGGCCATACAAAATATGGTGAATATCTGGATGATATTCACATGAGTGCAAAGCACCTTCTTGAGATTATCAACGAGGTTCTTGATATGTCGAAAATCGAGGCGGGTAAGGTTGAGCTGGACGAACAGGAAATTGATGTGCGCGGATTGATTGATTCCGTTGTGCGTATCATGGCCAACCGCGCGTTTAATGTGGGGCTTGAGATAAAGGAGATTATTCAAGAAGATCTTCCCGTATTATATGCCGATGCCAGATTGTTACGCCAGATTTTGATTAACCTGATAACCAATGCCATAAAATACACAGCAAAGTCAGGAACCATTAAGGTTATGGCGCATGTAAAAGATGGGGAGATGGTTTTGATTGTGCGTGATGACGGTGTGGGTATTCCTAAAGACAGAATTAAAGAGGCTCTTGAGCCTTTTGGACAAATTCATGACCCGACACAAGCTCACCATCAACAAGGCACAGGGCTTGGCCTGCCTTTGACCAAATCCATGGTTAAGTTGCATGGCGGCACACTATGGCTGGATTCAGACGTAGGGCAGGGCACGACTGTCACCATAACATTCCCCAAAAATCGCGTCAGGTCCATAAATATCAATAAAAACAATGATAACCAGACAATAGACATTCCCAAAAGCGCAGAGTAATATTCCCTCCTGTTCAAACTTTATTGAATATGAGGATATTATGAGCGACTTGGAACAACGGTGTATTGAAGCTGGCCTTAAGATGACAGGGCCACGTAAGACCATATTAAAGGTTTTGGGGGAGGCAGGAGACCACCCATCTGTGGAAGCCGTATATGAGCGCGCCAAAGCGCTTGATTCCTCTATTAGCATTGCGACGGTTTACCGTACGCTCAACATGCTCGATGAGCTTGACCTTGTGACACGCCATGAATTCAATGAAAGTTTTTCCCGCTACGAAACCAATATGGAACACCACCACCACTTGATAGACCTTGAAACAGGGCAGGTGATTGAATTTCAGAATAAAGAACTAGAGCTTCTGAAAGAAAAAATTGCCCGTGAAATGGGGTTTGAACTGGTTGATCACAGGCTTGAACTTTATGGCCGTAAAATAAAAAACAAGGCAAGCAAGTAGGTGTGGAATGGGTGTGTTAGCACCATCAGATAATGTTAGCTGTGCGCAGTTTTTTGACAAGGCGGAAGACCCTGATGCCTGCAAGTGTAAAGGTATTGTGCTGAATGCTTTTTCTGCGCTTGTGCGAAGTGGTGTGAATGAACGCGAAGCTATAAAAATTGTCACCAAGGTTTTGAAATACCACCACCCCAGTCCCAGTATAGAAGCCAAAACGGTCGTGGAGTGCTGGGTGTTTGAAAACTCTCACCAATCTTTGAATTAGCCATGTATAGCGCCTATGAAACCTCACGCATTCCTACTCACGTGTGGGTTGAGGCAGAGGTAAGGCGCATTCTTTCTCTTGGCATGGCTGTTTATATTGTAACAAGAGGGGATAATATGGGTGGAATTGTCATCCAGAAAATTTCCAATTTATCAGGCGCCTGCAAACTTTTGGGGCAGCAGCGCGATTTGTTGGGAAAACTTGTGTGGTTCAACCTTCTACAAGATGAAGTTGTCCCTGAAAGAGAAGCAGATTCCTATATAGAAAAATCACGCCAGCGTGACCCCGACATATGGGTGGTTGAAATAGAAGACCGCACCTTGCAAGAACAGTTAAATTATTGAGGTTCTGCCAGCGCGCCCAGAATATTCGCGTAATCATCCGTCCAGGGCTTAACCTGTTTTTCACTTGATGGCCAAATTTGCCAGCCATAGTCTTCCGCAAATGGCGCAACTGACAATGGGTTTAACGACATTACAGCAAAAACACTGGTGGTATAGAGTTGACTGGCCAGACTGCCGTCTTTTTCAGGCACATGAATTTTAAAATAGATGGTTAGCCCAAGGTCTTTAGCAATTGCGTTTAAAACAGGACGCAAATTAAAATAACGGTTTGATATATTCATGGAAATAATGCCGTTGGGCGCAAGTTTTTGAAGATATAAAACAAAGGCTTCCTTGGTCATGATATGGACAGGAATATTGTCTGCACTAAAAGTGTCTATAAAAAACAAATCATAGTACCCGTCAGTGACATCTTGAATTTTTAACCGCGCATCTCCTACGATGGTTTTATAGGGACTTCCACAATCAGACAGGTATGAAAAATAACGCTTGTCTTCAGCTATTCTAATTACGTCGGGATCAATTTCATAAAAATCAAAAGTGCGACCGTAGTTTTTGTAGCAGGCAATGCTGCCAACCCCTAAGCCGAGTGCAGCCACCTTTTGAGTTTTCAAAGAATTTGTAATGGCAAAGATATCTGAGGCTGTGCCGCCCTTGCTGTAATACGTCACGGGAGTAAATTTTTGATCGGGAATTTGAATCTGCGCCCCATGAATGGTTGTGCCATGATAAAAGAAGTTTGTGTTTTCCTTGCTGTAAACGCGTAAAACGCCGTAATAATTTCTATCAACCTCCAGAAGTTTCTTGTCATCGCTCCACAGGCCAGGTTGAAACATGGTAAGGGCTGCAAAGGCGCAGACTGAAAAAACCAGCCTGTTTGGAATGGTAATAAAAAGGAACGAGAAGGTGGCGATGCTGCCCACCACTTGAACAAAATTGTTTTGCGCGTGAAGGACATAAAAGAACATAAGAATGCCAAGGCCTATAATCAAAAAATCCATGATAAGCGCGCCACTTATATGTTTTTTACCATCGTTCTTATTGAATTCTTTTGTGATGATGGATTCGGGCTGTGTAAAGAAATAAACCACAAATCCTATTGCAGAAAGCACCAATGGATATTCTATAGGCGTTTTAAAAAGTATGGGCGCTAACAGAGCGTTGAATATCCCGCCCAAAACGCCACCCAAGGACACCAGCAAAAAATATTCTGTCAGTTGCGCAGCAGATGGTTTTAGGCGCGCCAGTTCACTATGGCAAAGCAGGGCGCACATAAAAAAGGCAAGTAGATTGATGCCTATCATTGCGCCCTTTAAAACCACAAAGCTGCTGATCATAAAGCTTAGAATTAAAAGGCAGAGGATATAAGGTGTGATTTCACGGCAGGCGTAAACGCCCAAGATGGGCTTTCGGGCAAAGGCTATGATGAATGTTGCAAGGTATATGGCGAGTGGCAAAATCCACAAAAACGGTGCGGATACAAGGTCTGTCGTTATAAAGGTTGTAACACCTAACATCAGGCTGGAAGGGACAAAAGACAAGCCCACCCACCATGCTTTTGAGGCGAATGGAGTGGCAGGGGCAAAGTCCATAGAGGACAGAGCGGGTTCAGGCTTTTTGAAGCTTCTAATGCTATACGCGCACACAGCTGTCATGGCTATAAGCCCCGCATATCCTGCAAACCAAGCATGCGTTTGAAGGTTTACGCCCAGAAAAGGTTCTATGAGGATAGGGTATGACAGCAGCGAGAGCATGCTGCCTGCATTGCTGACGGCATATAGGAAATAGGGGTTTTGTGAATCCTTGTGTGGGGTGGATGAAAACCAGTGTTGAAACAAGGGCGCACTGGCAGCCAGAATAAAGAAAGGGCCGCCCACATAAGCGGCCATAACGCCAATTTGCCACAGGGCCTGGCCTGTCTGTTCTGGTGGTGTTGTGCCTTCAGGGATGGCGATAGGCAGCACGCAGGTCATTAGTGTTAATAAAAAGAGATGTATGAAAGCCTGCGCAAGCAAGGAGAAATATCTGGCCATAAGGTGTGCGTAACCATAACCAAGCAACAACATGGCCTGAAAGAACACCATGGCTGTGTTCCACACTGACGGGCTTCCCCCCAAAAGCGGGAGCAACATCTTGCTGACCATGGGCTGCACGGAAAAGATGAGAAACGCACTCAAAAACAAGGTGGTGGCAAAAACAGGGATAAGGGCTTTGTGGTTGTTCATGCAACAAGGGTAGCATGCCCCAAAAGGCAAGCAAGGGGCGAAGATTTTTTGACATTAAACTTGAAAAAGCGGGCAAATCATGAGATGTAATTGGTACATATTTTGTACGGATTGTTAAGACATTGATTAAGCTATCAAAATTAACGGATTATGCGGTTGTTGTGCTGGCGGAAATGGCGCAGGGCGACGCATGTCTTCAAACTGCTACGGGTATATCTGGCAAAACCAAATTGCCAGAGCCTACGGTGGCCAAGGTTTTAAAGCTTTTGGCCAAGGGCGGGGTTATATCGTCCTGCCGCGGGGTGAATGGTGGGTATCAGCTTTCCTGCCCGCCAGATTCTATCACTATGGCGTCAGTCATTACGGCACTTGAAGGGCCTGTGCTTTTGACATCCTGCGTAGAGGGCAATGATGATTGCTGCTCACACTCTGCCAACTGCTCCATGAAGGGCAAGTGGAACCCTGTCAACGATGCCATGACGCGGGCGCTTGAAAATGTAACGCTGACGCAGATGATATCATCACAGCGGGGGACATCATGAGCAACATCACACAAGAAACCATTGATACCGTTCAATCCATCAACAAATATGATGCGGGTTTTGAAACCGACATTGAGATGGAATATTCTCCAAAGGGCTTGAATGAAGACATTGTCCGCCTGATTTCAAAGAAGAAGAATGAACCACAATGGCTTTTGGATTGGCGATTAAAGGCCTTTTCTTATTGGCAAAAAATGACAGAGCCACAATGGGCAAAACTTAAAATTCCGCCAATTGATTACCAAGATGCGTATTATTACGCCGCCCCCAAGGACATGAAAAAGATTAAGTCCTTGGATGAGGTTGATCCGCGCATTCTAGAAACCTACAAGAAGCTGGGTATTCCTTTGCGTGAGCAGGAGGTTTTACTGGGCGTTGAAGGCGCACCAACCATGGCCGTGGATGCTGTCTTTGATTCCGTATCTGTTGGCACGACTTTCCGCGCGAAGTTAAAAGAATCTGGCGTTATATTCTGTTCTATTTCCGAAGCCGTGCAAGACCACCCTGATCTGGTGCGCAAATACATTGGCTCTGTCGTGCCATTTGCGGACAACAAACACGCGTGTTTAAATTCCGCCGTGTTCACGGATGGATCCTTTGTTTACATTCCTGAAGGCGTGCGATGCCCGATGGAACTTTCCACCTATTTCCGCATGAACGCCAAAAATACAGGCCAGTTTGAGCGCACGCTTATCATTGCCGACAAAGGCGCGTATGTATCTTATTTAGAAGGCTGCACCGCGCCAATGCGTGATGAAAACCAGATGCACGCGGCTGTGGTGGAGTTGATTGCACATGACGATGCCGAAATTAAGTACTCCACTGTTCAAAACTGGTATCCAGGTGATGAAGAAGGCAAGGGCGGCATTTATAACTTTGTGACCAAGCGTGGAATCTGCGAAGGCCGCCGTTCAAAAATATCATGGACGCAGGTAGAAACTGGTTCTGCCATCACTTGGAAATACCCATCTTGCATATTAAAGGGTGATTATTCCCAAGGTGAATTTTATTCTGTTGCCATTACCAACAATCATCAACAGGCTGACACTGGTACCAAGATGATACACATGGGCGCAAACACACGTTCCCGCATCATCGCCAAAACCATATCGGCGGGACAGTCTGATTCCACCTATCGTGGCTTGGTCAAAATTATGGGCGGCGCGGATAATGCACGCAATTTTACGCAGTGCGATTCATTGCTAATCGGCGACAAGTGCGGCGCGCATACTGTGCCCTACATTGAAAGCAAGAACAAATCAGCCCAGCTTGAACACGAGGCGACGACCAGCAAAATCTCCGAAGACCAGGTCTTTTATTGCCAGCAACGCGGCATTTCCGAAGAAGAAGCGTTAGCACTTATTGTGAATGGGTTTTGCCGTGACGTTTTGCAAAACCTTCCTATGGAATTTGCCGTAGAAGCACAAAAACTTGTGAGCATTAGTTTGGAAGGAAGCGTGGGATGACAACATCAAATAAGCATAAATCATTCGATTATGTTGATACAGAAATTATGAGCAAGAACAACCGCAAGGCTTTTAAAAGCGCGGCACATTCCATGGGCATTGCGGTGGGTTTGTTTTTGCTAAAGCCTTTCTTGCCTGAAATTGGCAGCCCTGAAAAACATGAGCAGATGATGCACCTCTTTAACATGACTGCATTGATGCTATTTTTATATTCTATTGCCATAGCCATAGTGTTTTTCTTTTTAAGGTCAAACCTCAAGCCACTGTTATTTATTCTCAACTTCTTTGTGGCGCCCAGCATTGTGCTTTGGGTGTTTACGCAAGGCTATTCTATTTTGGCAAAGTGATGATGGAAACCTTATTGTCAAAGCTGGATATATTGATAGAGCTGCATCGCAAGAATGACGACATGTGGGTTGATTTCTTTGAAGCGGGCAAGGAGAAGATTCTCAAAGACCCCGCATTTGGGTGCGAGTATCTGATGATGGCGTGGCACGGCATTGGCGGATATGACGATGAGCGTATCTTTAACAACGAACAGGATGAGGCGTTGCGCAAGGCACTACATCCACAAATTTACAAACTGGCGCAGGATATAAAGCATGCTAAACATTAAAAACCTAAAGGCCAGTATTGATGGCAAGGAAATCCTAAATGGCCTGAACCTCGACATAGGGGCAGGGCAGGTACATGCCATTATGGGGCCGAACGGCGCGGGGAAATCCACGCTGTCTTATGTTCTGGCGGGGCGTGAAGAATATGAGGTGACGGGCGGCGATATCACACTTGATGGCCAAAGCATCATGGACATGTCGCCAGAGGAGCGTGCGGCAGCAGGCTTGTTTTTGGCTTTTCAATATCCTGTTGAAATTCCAGGTGTGCAGATGACGACCTTTATGAAGACGGCTGTGAACTCTGTGCGCAAAGCGCGAGGTTTAAAAGAGCTGGATGCGATTGACTTCCTCAAGCTTATGAAGGGGAAGTGCAAAGAGCTTGGTATATCCGATGATATGATGAAGCGCGCTGTTAATGTCGGCTTTTCAGGTGGCGAGAAAAAGCGTAACGAAGTTTTGCAAATGGCAATGCTTGATCCAAAGTTCTGTGTGCTTGATGAAACAGATTCGGGTCTTGATATTGATGCGCTTAAAATTGTGGCCGATGGCGTGAACGCCATGCGCGGCGGCGATAAATCTTTCCTTGTGATTACGCATTACCAACGCCTGCTAGATTATATTAAACCCGATGTTGTTCATGTCATGTCCAAAGGTCGCATCATTAAAACAGGCGGCCCAGAGCTGGCGTTAGAACTCGAAGCAAAGGGTTATGCAGATATTGTTGGGGCGGCAGCTTAAATGTCATTCGCATTTGAAAATATACCAAGTGTTAAATCGGAGCGTTGGAAATATTCCAACCTTCAGCGCGCCTTGAAAGATTTAAGCCTGACGCCTGCCAGGCTTGGCTGGGACGGCAACGTGTCTTTGTTAAGCCCGCATGCCCCTGGCGCAATGGAGTATGGTGATACGCAGCTTTGGGATTTAAACGCATCACAAACAAAAGATATTAAATTCATTACATCGAATGATATAATTGATGTGAGCGCCAAAGATGGACAGTCTTTATCGCCGCGTCTGATTATTGACGTGAAGGCTGGCGAAAATATTACCATCATTGAAAACCATAATGGCGATGGCGTGTATTGGAAGAATGCTGTTGTCCAAATCAACATAGAAGAAAATGCAATCTTCAACCATTATCGCACGATAGAGGAGAGCGAGAAGGGCGTTAATACCCTTTTCACCCATGTTAAAATAGCCAAAGGTGCGAGCTATAACGCCTTCACCATGGTTTTGGGTGATGGGTTTGTTCGCAACCAAATCCATGCGGAAATAATGGGTGAGGGCGCGCATTGCGGCCTTGCGGGTGTTAATCTTCTTGCAAGCACGCAACACGCAGACACGACCATTACCATTGAACATCAAGCCCCGCATGGCACATCAAACCAGACGTATAAATCTGTCCTGACAGACAAGGCACATGGTGTGTTTCAAGGCAAGGTGCATGTTCACAAAGTGGCGCAAAAGACCGATGGGTATCAACTTTCTAACGCGCTTATTTTGTCACCGCAAGCTGAAATGGACACCAAGCCTGAGCTTGAAATATACGCCGATGATGTCAAATGCTCACACGGCGCAACCACAGGCAAGCTGGATGATGATCCTTTGTTTTACATGCGCGCGCGCGGCATTCCTGAGCCCGTTGCCCGCGCACTGCTTATTGAAGCTTTTTGCGCGCAGGCATTAGAGTGCATAGCAGACGATGTTTTCGCGCAGACTATGAGAGAAGAGATTGCCAAATGGCTGACATCCAGAGCATAGAATATTGCCGCGATGATTTCCCCGCTTTGTCCGAAAGGGTGCATGGCAAGCCTGTCGCATTTTTGGATACAGCGTCGTCTGCGCAAAAGCCCAATGCGGTTATAGACAAAATGTCTGAAGTTATGCGGTTTCATTATGCGAATGTGCACAGAGGGTTGTACCGTTTTTCGCAAATGACCACGGCGGAATATGAAGCAGTTCGTGGCAAGGTTGCGGACTTTATCCACGCCTCTTCTGAGCACGAAATTGTCTTTACCCGCAATACAACAGAAAGCATCAACCTTGTCGCGGCCAGCTGGGGCGGCGCGAACCTTAAAGCGGGTGATGAGATTATCCTTACCCAGATGGAGCACCACGCGAACATTGTTCCATGGCAATTGCTGGCGGACAAAACAGGCTTTGTTATCAAGGTTGTCCCCGTGCTGGATGATGGCACGCTTGATATGACGACGTATCAATCTTTATTATCGAACAAGACCAGGCTTGTGAGTGTTGTTCACACGTCAAATGCGCTTGGAACTATAAACCCCATAGGCAAGATTATTGCAGATGCCAAAGCATTCAACCCCGCCATTATGGTGATGGTGGATGCGTCACAAAGCATTGTCCATGGCGCGGTGGATGTACAGGCTATGGGTTGTGATTTCCTTGCCTTTACGGGGCATAAGCTTTATGGCCCTACTGGCGTGGGCGTTCTTTGGGCGCGCGCAGAGATATTGAACGCCATGCCGCCATATCAAGGCGGCGGCGACATGATAGAGCGCGTGTCATTCGAGGGCACAAGCTATAAGCCTGCGCCCATTCGCTTTGAAGCGGGCACGCCATCTTTTGTTGATGTTATTGGCCTTGGTGCGGCGATTGATTATGTGCGCACCATAGGCGCGGAAAACATTGTGGCGCATGAAACATCCTTGCTGGACTATGCCATGCGCGAGATGGAATCTATTGACGGCGTGCAGCTTTACTGCCCAGCGAAGCATAAAGCCCCTATTATTTCATTCACGACAACGTGGGCGCATATCTCTGATGTGGCCATGGTGCTTGACCAGTGTGGCGTCGCGGTTAGGGCTGGACACCATTGCTGTATGCCTTTGATGGAACGGTTTGGTATTGATGGGACGCTACGCGCCTCACTGGGACTTTATTCCAACAAGAGTGATATTGATGCACTCATCAGCGGCCTTAGCAAGGCAAAAGGTATGTTGTCATGACAAAGTTTGAACAGGTGGCGGATGAAGCTATGGTTAAAAATGCGGTAGGCGCGGAATATGACGAAATGGCCGAGCCGCCCGAAGTGGAGCTATCGGATCATCCGCTGGCGCGCGATGCAGCAGAGGCTTTGCGTAAAGTGTTTGACCCAGAAATTCCCGTCAACATCTATGAGCTTGGATTGATATACAAGATTGACGTCATGATGCCCGAGGATGCAAACGGGGAATTTGATATATTTGTCGAGATGACACTGACATCACCCGCATGCCCCGTGGCACAGGAAATGCCTGCCTGGGTGCAGGGTGCTATTTTCCCGCTTGAGGGCGTGCGCCACGTGGACGTAAGCATTGTGTGGGACCCGACATGGGACCCCTCTAAAATGGCGGAAACCGCCAAGCTGCAACTGAACATGTTTGTATAAGGAATAGTTGGTATGAAACAACCAATAAACATTACGCCTGAAGCCGCCAAAGCCATCATCGACAAAGTATCGGCCAAAGAGGGGGCGATCGGCCTTCGGCTTGCGATCACATCCACAGGATGTTCGGGATATTCATACAACATGGAATACGCCATGGATGAAAACCTTGCCGCCGACGACAAGATAGAAGAGGGCGGCGCGGTTCTGTACATCCCCAAAACCCATAGCTGGATGCTGTTTGGCATGGAAGTTGGGTATGCCGAAGATAAAATGTCATCAGGCTTTACCTTCACCAACCCCAACGAGAGCGGCCGATGCGGTTGCGGCGAAAGCTTTTCGGTGGAGCGGCCAAAAGGTTAATGTTGGTCGGCTTTAACTTTTTCAGCGTCTTCCATATGCAATGGTTAATGTTGGTGGACTAAGTCCACATTTTTAAAGTTGAACGCGAAGATACGAAGAAGCGAAGGATTCCGCATCCCTTTCTAAATCTGC
>CAUJHK010000121.1 GCA_963204715.1 Pseudomonadota bacterium
TACGAGCAACTATGGGCTCGATAGAAGACGGCAAAATTGAAATCATACTGCATAACAACGCAGGTCTTCGAAATTACCTTGATATAGGAAACCTCCCGGAAAACTGGTCTTTTCACCATCCGTCAAAAAGCCTTATCTATAGAAACAATGTCTATGTCACCCCTAAATCCCCCTTACGGATTAAAATCAGTAATGTTAAACCAGATCTTGGATTATGGAATTTCAGTGATATGCGGCCCGTTACCCCAAAAAAATCCCCTCAATTTGCCGATATGCGTCCCGTCTCGATACCAAGAATTGCTTGACATTCCTGTCAAAATCCGTATTTTGCAGGTCTAATTTCTTAAATAAAGGGCTTAAAAATGGCTAAAAAAGGCGGCGGCGCGACAAAAGTCCGCATGGAATCAACGGCAGGAACGGGTTTCCGTTACTACAAGAAAAAGGGCGCGAAAGCGACCGAAAAGCTTAAGATGAAGAAATATGACCCTTGGGCTGCGAATCCTGAGACGGGCAAAAAGGGCATGCATGTCGTTTTCGAAGAAAAGAAAATGCCACCAGCCAAAAAGCAATAAGGGGCTGTTCAAGACCCAAAAACCAAAAAGGCACCCGCTTTATGGGTGCTTTTTTATTGGCGGGTGCGCCTTACGGACTGTCCCTTTGGCAGGGGCACCCCACAATATCTATTCAATAAAGGCGCGGGCCTCTTTGGTATATTCTTCAGGGTTGAGTTTTCCCTTGCCTTCAAACACCACCATGTTGCGCCCTTGTTCTTTGGCGGCATACAAACAGTCATCCGCACGTTTTAACACCTCTTCCATTTTGGGGGCGCCGTCAATAATGGCACCACCAATAGAGGTTGTCACCGTAACGCTGCCTTCGGGCACATCACAAACAAAAGGCTCATCCCCGATAGATTTGCGCAAACGCTCTCCAATAAAATAGGCCATTTCATTCGAGATATCGGGCAGGATAACAACGAACTCCTCACCGCCCAGACGCGCAACAAGGTCAAAACTGCGCAAAGAATCTAGAACTCTTTTGGCAAACATCTTTAAAACAGCATCACCCACCGCATGACCATAGGTGTTGTTGAATGTCCTGAAATGGTCAACGTCTAGCATCAACACTGCCATGGATTTTTTGCTGGCTTCATTCTTTTGGATTAGCTTTTGCAGGTGGACTTCAAAATAACGGCGGTTATAGAGGCCCGTCAAAGGGTCTATCAACGCCATGGACAGACTGAGTTCAAAGTTAGAGCGCAAACGCTCTTGAAACCTCTTGCGGCGGACTTGCGTGCGCACACGCGCCAGCAATTCATTGCGGTCAACGGGCCGCAGAATATAGTCATGCGCACCAATTTCAAGACCATGCGCAATGCGCGGCATGTCTTCATCATTGGCCACCATTAAAATAGGGATAGAGCGCGTCTTTTCATTTGACCGCAAATGGGAACACAAGCGCAAACCATCTTCATTTTTTAAATTCAAACTAACGACCAGAAGGTCATAACTTTCACTATTCACTTTCGAGAGCGCCTGAACGCCGCTTTCGACGATGTCCACCACATCCTTATCAACGACCAAAGATTCACTGAATTTTTTGCTGTCAAAGGACTGGTCTTCAATAACCAGAATTTTAGCATTCTCGACAGGCTCGTTCATCGCATTGGCAGTGTCTTCAACAACGCCCAGTTGAGAGGCTGTGTTTTCACGAATGCGCCATTCATCCACCGTCATTTTCAAGCGCACCAAAGAGCGCACGCGCGACATAAGCGCAACATCATTCAAAGGCTTTGATAAAAAGTCATCAGCACCGGATTCAAGCCCTTTGATACGGTCTGACGCATCGGTCAGAGCCGTCACCATCACAACAGGAATGTGGGCTGTCGCTGGGTTGGCCTTGATGCGTCGGCACACTTCAAAGCCATCCATCCCAGGCATCATAACATCCAAAAGAACAATATCGGGGCTTTGCGTTTCAACTTTTTCAAGTGCTTCCAGCCCGTTGCTGGCAGTCAAAACATCATAATACTCACTCGAAAGCTTGGCTTCGAGCAACTTGACGTTGGGCAAAATATCATCAACAACCAATACGCGTGCAGACATGTCTTTACACTATCCTTTATGATCTGGGTGAAGAACGTCGTCTTCATCCTCTTCCAAAAATGGTATGTCTTCCTGTGCGGCATCATCGCCTTCTTCAAGTGCCGCATCCCTTATTTGAAAATCCGGGACGGGTTCATTGTGGTCGGCGTCCGACATACTTTCTACCGCTGCAGGCTTGTCCAGATGTGTTTGAATAACTTCCAAAAACCGTGATACCGAAATGGGTTTGGAGATATAGTCCTCACACCCGCCCTGACGGATTTTGTCCTCATCGCCCTTCATGGCAAAGGCCGTGACCGCAATGACGGGAATGGTTTTCAGATCATCATCCGCTTTTAGCCATTTGGTAACATCAAGCCCTGATACTTCAGGAAGCTGGATATCCATCAAAATCAAATCAGGCTTTTGCGTGCGGGCAATTTCAAGAACATCCATACCGCTGCGCGTTTCAATGGTTGCAATGCCGTGCGCTTCAAGCAGATCACGAAAAAGCTTCATGTTCAGCTCGTTGTCCTCCACGATAAGCACTGTTTTTGCCATGATTTCAAACCTTTGATGCAAGTAAAAGAAATGCGCCCCTATGCTTTTGAAATGCTAACAGTGAATTGGTTACCAAATTCTTAACAAATTGTAATTCTTATGGTTTTTTAGGGACTTCTTGCGCAACATCGCATGAATCCATGGGAAGTTTCTCCAATGCCGTCAATGACTGGCGCACAGAGAAGTCATCATAGTCTATGGTCATGTCCGATATAATCCCGTTTTCATGGAAGAGCATGGACATCTCATAGTCTGACTGTTCTTCTTGATCCTTGTATGGGAACACAGCCATACGGACATTCCAGGCAGGGCTTTTAAGAAGGTCTGCATCAACCTCTTTGCGGGACAAGACAGCTTTCGGGACAGCCATTTCCTTGCCAATAAAGGCGTTGATTTCAATAGGGCCGTCTTCATCACTGCCATCAAAGACCTGTGCGTTGAAGAATCTTTTGCCTGCACGAGCCTGCGCGGCCAGCGCCGCCGTATGGGCCACAGGAAACAGCGTGCCCGCCGCAAGGTCATATTTTGTGCCCGCTGGCGCAGAGTATAGGGCACGCCCAGCCTTGTCTGGCTTCATCTCCGCAAACCCCCTGATTTCCTGATACATATCCCCGTTGCGCTGGCGGCGGGATGTGAATTGCAGTTCATCCCCGTCATGCGCCTCAAAGGTGGTAAAGTCCGAGATGATGCGCATGCCTGGCGAGTCTGCATATTCATAGAAGAGTTTAAAGTGATGATCCGTCGTCCAGCCGCCGCAGGTGGATTTTAGCTCATAGCTCATCTGCCCGCTGATGTTCAACACCTGTGATCCGCTGTGCGTGGCCACGAGGTCAATGTCATAGATAGCGCGGTGGGGCACTATGCCAGAGGCCACCACACCCGACGCCGCAAATGTCGGCGCGCAGGGCAGAATCACAAGAACAACAAGCATAGCAAGGCAGGAAACAGTAAGGCGAAGCATGACATCCATTCTGGGTGGCAGGTGAATATGAGAGATTGATTGTAAATCAAACACCCACTGTATCAAAGACAAAGATTGGCATTAACCCCTTGGTAACACAAGCGGCAAAGCTTGCCGCATTGACCATAACGCCCGCTCTGTGCACGGCACATTCTGACCGATGCGGCAAAAACGGCCCATAGATACCTGTTTGATATTACTGCAAAATTCAGGTTTTCACGGCTGGCACGCGCTTCGCATAAAGAATAGCAGGAGTAATACGCGCCGTGAGACGTTCATAGCGCAAGGTGGAAGATTAGTAAGGGTATAAGACTATGCAGAACAATGGAAACAACCAGGCCATGACAAACCATACCGTGCCCATGAACGAGGCAGCGGTGGCACATGGCATACTCAGCGGCCATGGCAATGGTGTGGCCAAAAAGGACGCCATTGGCAGTTCTTCCTATATCCTTATCAAATGGCTGTTATCACTTCTGGACGACTCCTCTGCCAAGCTGGCCAAAGCGCAAAGTCGCATTGCAGAGCTGGAGCGCCAATCAACACATGACGACATGACGGGCATTTTAAACCGTCGTGGCTTCTTCGAGAACTTCGCCAAGGAGATTGACCGCACAGACCGCAGCCATTCACAAGGCGGCCTGCTTATCATGGTGGACCTCGACAATTTCAAGATGATCAACGACACCTATGGCCATCAGGCGGGTGATGCGGCCTTAAAGCTGGTGGCCAAAACACTGGTGACCAGCAGCCGCACGATGGACAGCTGCGCCCGTCTTGGCGGGGATGAATTTGTCCTGCTGCTGACCGACACAGCGCGCGAGAAGGCACTGGCACGCGCGCAAAACCTTATCAAGCAACTCAACTCCCTATCCCTTGTCTGGTACGGCGCGGAAATCCCTGTGCGCGCCAGCCTTGGCCTGAAGGACTATAAAAAAGGCGATACAATTGAAGCCATCTTTGATGAAGCCGACGCCCAGATGTACGACAACAAGCGCGTCAACAAAGGCATGGGGGCCAAAAGCAGCGCAAACCTTTAAGAATTAGAACACGTTACCGCCTGCCGCCCCTCCCCGAACCCCAAACCTAGGCAGGCGTAAAAGACCCGGTGCTTCCCCCAAGCGCCGGGTCGCCTTTTTGAGCATGTTATATTTCAATGACTTAGGTAAAAGTTGTTCAGTTTGTTTTTCAATTTTGAGAAAAAATTATCGGCTTTTCTAGGAGGAAAAATGACATTGCTTTTGCGCATCATCCCACGCGCCGCCAGAATCAAGACAGGCCGTCGCCGCATCATGCGAAGGGGCGGCGGGTTTGAAATGGTTGATGATGGTGGCAAACAAAAGCAAGACAACGGTGGTTGTGCATAACGCCACGCACAGCCATACCCAGTACCGCCAGAGATGTTTTAACAATTTCATGGTTTTGATAATAGGATAATATTCTTATGTTGTAAAGAGATATTTAAAAATCTATATGGACGGCAAGCCGCAAAAGAAGGTAGCTTTAAATCTGCCCAAGAAGCATGCGCCATATTCCGCCCAAAAGGTTTAGATGAAAAATATTAATGTAAAAAATATTTTAAAACCAATCCTGTATGTGTTTATGGGATTGGTTCTTATCTTATTTATTCTTTTTGGAAGCATTGAATTAGGAATTTGGCATTCTGTTGGATTTAATAAAACCAAACGGGAAATCAGTTCTTGTAATGACCGTGGCGGCGCGTGGGATGAAAAAACAAAAAGCTGTCTAGATGAAAAATAATAAAGCAATTTTTAAAACGATATGGAAGCTATGGATGTATTTTTGTACGTTCATGGTTTTCTCTGTTTTTATTATATTATCTTTTGCCTTTGTTGCATTGATACTCCAATTTGATTTTGGCACAGATTTTTTTGAAATTGATAGATGTCTTGACGAAGGCGGGCGGTGGAATAAAGATTTAGGCACGTGTGAGCATAAGTAGTTCAATCATCTCCGCGCTCCAATTTGTCATCCCGAGCGAAGCCGAGGGATCTTTTTATTAAACCACAAAGTCTCAGAGACACGGAGTTTTTATATTAAAACTCTGTGAAACTCTGTGCTCTCTGTGTTTAAAACTGTTTGTTTAAAAGCCCCTCACCCCCCCTCCCGTGGGGAGAGGGGGGGTTTTTCTAACCCTGTCAAGCAACCA
>CAUJHK010000122.1 GCA_963204715.1 Pseudomonadota bacterium
AAAAAGGCTGCTGTCTGTTCACGCTTTCCAAAACCGTGTCATCAAAGTCTTGCACGCCTAGGCTTACGCGATTAACGCCTTGTCTGGCGTAGGCGGCAACACGGGCTTCTGTAACGCCTCTAGGGTCAAGCTCTATGGAGATTGTCGGGTTGTTATCAAACTGAAATCGAGTTTTCAGATGACTCATTACAAGGTTAAAGTCTATGGCGCGCATCAAGCCAGGGGAGCCCCCACCAAAGTGTATATCGGCGACAATATGCGAGGCAGGTATTTTTTCTGAAAGGATATCAATCTCGCGCAGCATTAGGTGGACATAGTCTTCGACGGGCGCATAACGCTGCGTAATTTTTGTGTTACAGCCACAGTACCAGCACATTTTGGAGCAATACGGCACATGGAGGTAGAGGGAGATACGCGCACCCTCTGGCAAGGCTCGAAGCCACTGGTCATAGAGGGTTTTGTTGGTCATGGGGACAAAGTTTGGTGCTGTCGGATAGCTTGTATAGCGCGGGACAGGACGATCAAACTTTAAAATATTATCTCGAAGGCCACAACTCATGCCCCCACTGTCACCAAAACATCAGCAATACGCCTTGATAAACATCAATTTTTCGTTTTTATAGCTGACTTTATTTTACGCCATCCCAAAGGTCTTTCACGCGCTGGTCACGGCCACACTTCCAGCGATAAAAACCATATTTGGTGGCGTTTTTAAGGTGATAGTCTTGGTGGTAATCTTCTGCAGGCCAGAAGCGCGCATCGGGCAGAATTTCCACCTTTATGTCTTGGTGTAAAAGGCTGGCGGCTTTGTCCAGAGAGGCTTGCGCCTGCTCTTTTTCTGCATTGTTTTGGACAAAGATGGCGGGTCGGTAAGATGGTCCGCGATCACAAAACTGGCCGCCGCCATCTGTAGGGTCCACATGACGCAGGTAGTAATTCAGGATGTCGGCATAATTTAATTTGCTGGTATCATAGGCCACTTTCACAACTTCGATATGGGGTATAACGCCATCCCCCGCGTCATGATAGGTTTCATAAGTGGGGTTTGTGATAGTGCCGCCCGCATATCCTGATGTCGTGGATATAACACCATCCAGCTTGTCAAAGTCGCTTTCCATGCACCAAAAACATCCACCCGCCAATACCGCGCTTTGGGTGGTTTTGGCTGTGGCAGAAGGCTCTGCGGCCCGCAATTGTCCCGTAAAAACAATGCTCGCTACTATTAAAAACAGCGTTAAAATAACTTTCATGCTAGGCTCCTAAAGGTCAGTTTTGCTAAACTTGTTTTAAAAATTATAGTTCGTAGTCTAGTATTAATATCAATCTTGTTCTTTTTAAGGAGAAAACCAGCATGGCTTTGAAAATTGTACATCTTTTTGGATCGTTTTTCTGGTTTTTTATATGTTTAGTGCCAGCATACCTTGCGCTTTTTTCTATTTCTTTTGGCCAAGAACACTCGCAAGCGCCACTTTCACCTATAGTTCTAGAGCTTTTTACTAGCCAGAGTTGCTCATCCTGCCCGCCTGCAGATAAAATTCTGGAAGGATTGGCCGAAAGCCCAGATATTATAGCATTAAGCTGTCCTGTTACGTACTGGAATCACCTTTCATGGAAAGACACGCTCTCGCAGGACTTTTGTACACAGCGACAAAGAAACTATGCTACAGCCGCTCACAGGCGCAATGTGTTTACGCCAGAACTGGTTATCAATGGGCGTGATAGTGTTGTGGGGTCGCAAAATGCGCGGGTAAATGCGACTATAGAGGCAAATAAAAATCTTGTTCATCACATAGAAGTAAAGCATGAGGGCAGTTACCTTGTTGCACAAATTCCTGTCTTTGATACGGCAATATCCCTTAGTCTTGTGTCCTATGGGAAAAGTGTGGATCAATCTATAGCATCAGGTGAAAACAGCGGCCGCGTTGTACATTACACCAATCCTGTTTTTAGTATTCGCACGGTTGAGGGTGATTGGGGCAAGGGTGGCAGTATCATGAAAATTGAGGATGCCAACATCCCGCAAGGCTCAAGTGGCATTGTGCTTCTTGTTACCCCAAAAGAAGAGAATGAACACAAGATATTGGCGGCAGGAAGATACACTCGGTAAGCTAAAGCGCTCCGCTGGAGAAGGAATTTTATTTGTCTTTGATATTGCATACCGCCAATCTTGGTATAGGAAAAACGGATCTTTCTGTTTTGGAAGAATTCACGGCACTTGTGTCCGCCAAAAATCCTGATCTTTTGGTTTTAAGCGGAAACATTACGGCAGGAGGGCGCGAAAAGGAGTTTGAGGCAGCGCGGGATTTTATAGCTTCTCTTGAGATTCCTGTCTTTTGCGTCTGTGGGAGTTCAGATATTGCTGCCCTCCACAGCCCCCAAAGGCTTTTGAATCCTTATGGATTATACAGGCGTTTTTTGTCACCCATGCTGGACACGGTTTATGAAGATGACTCTGTGTTTATGGTGGGTCTTAGCACCGCGCGGCCTTTGGTTCCACATCCAAAACAATCTAACGGTATGGTGTTGCAAGAACAGATACGCTTTCTCTATAACCAGTTTCAAAAAGCGCCGCACCACAAGGTACGCATCTGTGTTCTATCCCATCCCTTGTTGGCAAAAAGAAAGGATTCTGTCCTTATTTGGGGATCAGAAGATCTTTTAAGAGCACTGGAAGACCAGCAGGTTGATTTCATTCTGAGCCCTTGTATGCCACTTCATCAAAACCATGGGGACGCCGTAGAGGAACAAAGACCAATTATGCTTGGCGCGAGCGGTAGCCTTGCGATTAAGCGCCAGTTGGCGGCTTCTGTGGCTTATAATAGTCTTCAGATAAGCTCTGCAGAAACTATTTGTGAAATGATAGTGGGCGGCCAGTTGCTTCAAAGAGCAAGGCTAGAAAGAGCCCGAATGGCTGATGACGAGTTAATCGCTTGAAAGGCAAGGGAAAAAATAGTTTGTAATTGAGAAGTTTTTATGGGATACGCAGTTTTAATTGTGTTTAACCCCAGCCCCAAGAGGAGTTCTATAAAGAATGACTACTCCCTATCCCGTCTATGGCCGCATCAGCGGCCCCATTGTTATCATCGGTTTTGGTTCCATCGGACGCGGCACTCTGCCACTGATCGAGCGTCACTTTGAATTTGACTATGACCGTTTAACCGTCATTGATCCTGAAGTCACATACGAAAACTTTTTGAATCAAAGAAGCATCAATTTTGTTAATGAAGAATTGACCAAAGAAAATTATATAGAGATTTTAAAACCATTATTAACAGAAGGCGAAGGCCAAGGTTTTTGCGTTAATTTGTCTGTTGATACTGGTTCTGTTGATATTATGAAGCTATGCCGTGAAATTGGCGCTCTTTATATCGACACCGTTGTTGAGCCATGGCCAGGCTTTTACTTTAAAAATGAAAAAGGGAACCACGCAGCACGGACAAACTATGCTTTACGCGAAAGTATGTTGAAAGAAAAACGTGAAAACCCAGCTGGGCCGACAGCCGTATCATGCTGCGGCGCAAATCCGGGCATGGTGTCTTGGTTTGTCAAAGAAGCGTTGCTGAATATTGCCAAAGACACAGGCTTAAAAGTTGAAGTGCCATCACGCCGTGAAGAATGGGCAAAACTGATGCAGCTTGTCGGCGTTAAAGGTATCCACATTGCTGAACGTGATACACAACGTGCAACATGGGCAAAACCCATGAATACATTTGTGAACACATGGTCGGTTGAGGGTTTTATCTCTGAAGGGTTTCAGCCAGCAGAATTAGGCTGGGGCACGCACGAAACATGGATGCCGCCAAACGCACACAAACATAAAGAAGGCTGTCAGGCCGCGATTTATCTGGATCAGCCGGGTGCTATGACCAAGGTTCACACATGGTGTCCAACACCTGGCCCGCAATACGGCTTTTTGGTAACGCACAATGAGGCAATCTCTATCGCTGATTATTATACGGTTGGAGAAGGGGGCAATCCAGAATATCGCCCAACATGCCATTACGCGTATCATCCTTGTGATTTGGCGGTTCTGTCTTTCCATGAAACCTTTGGTAGCGGGAAGGTTCAAGAAACCTTTGAAATCCTCACTGAAGATGAAATTACGGATGGCAAGGATGAGTTGGGTGTTCTTTTGTTTGGACATGCCAAAAATGCTTACTGGTATGGGTCACGTTTGAGCATTGAAGAGGCTCGTGAGCTTGCGCCATATCAAAACGCAACAGGCTTGCAGGTGACATCGGCCGTTCTGGCGGGTATGGTCTGGGCGCTTGAAAACCCGAATGAAGGCATTGTTGAAACTGATGAAATGGACCATGTCCGTTGTCTGGAAGTTCAAACTCCTTATCTTGGCCCTGTGGAAGGACATTATACCAACTGGACGCCCTTGGCACACCGTTGGCAAGTGTTTGAAGAAGAGATTGATGAATCAGACCCATGGTCTTTCAAAAATATTCTGGCATCTTAACTTCTAAAAACCCCGCCTGTTGCGGGGTTTTTTTTGTTTGCAATCTTTTTTGGATTATGCAAAAAGCTATTTGTTGGTTAGTTGGAGAGTATAAAATGAATGTTCAAATTACAAAAAGCGTGAGCGCCCAGATTGGGAGTCCTAACGGGCGGTATTTAAATGTCCGCGCCAACGTTCCATTTAACCCTTCTTCCACCGTTGTAATTCATCATGGATATGGTGGATCTATTGATTCACCTGTTATAAAAAGATTGTCGCAAGTTTTTCTAGAAAACAATTATGCAGTTGTTTTGCCAAACACTCAAAACTCATTGAATGATAGTGGTGGCGACATTGCGAGTTTTACTTTTTCGGGTCATGCGTCAGATCTCTTAAATGTCTGCCACTGGGCGCGGGAACAAAGATGGTTTACTCCCAGTTCATTTGATTTGGTTGGATATAGCTTGGGTGGCTTTAGTGTAATAAATGTTAGTGCTGAAATACCAGATGTGCGTTCCTTGTTTTTGGTTGCGCCCATTTTGTCGGGTCAATTTTTTCAAGAAGGGATTGAGGCCGCTAATACTGGAATAATGAAAATTTGGAAACAGAAGGGTGCTTTAAGTTTTACAAATGACCAAGGCAAAAGTTTCAATGCGCCATATTCCTGCTGGAATGAATGGCTTGATGCAACGGCGCAAGATGATGCCGAAAAATTTAGAGGACAGGTTCATGTTATTACTGCAGGGCAAGATAAACTGATAAAGCCCAAACATGTAAGGGTTTTGGAGAGATCATTTTCCAATGCGACTGTAGATTTGGCATCTATTGAAAATGAAGATCATTTTTTCTCAAGACAGCCAAAAGGGCTTGAAGATTGGGCGAAGGCGGTAATCAAAAGAACACTATAAATTATAATTATGAAAAATTATAATTTATAGTTGGCAATTGTTCCGCTTTCTTGTATCAATCCTTTATTCCCTAAATTGAAAAATGTTCAAAAAGCCCCCAAGGCTTTACGAACCTCTGGGGAAAAGCGACAACAAACAAAGGTTTTTAAAATGTCCAAATTAGGACCACTGCAATATTTTCGTGATGTGAAGGCTGAAGCCAAAAAGGTGACATGGCCATCACGCAAAGAAACCATAGCCTCCACCATCGCGGTTTTTATCATGGTTGTGCTGGCGTCATTGTTTTTATATTTGTCTGACCAGATAATCGCATATCTGGTTTCTCTTGTTCTTCGGCTTGGTGCCTAATTAAAATTTAAAAAGGAAATTTATCATGGCAATGCGTTGGTACGTTCTGCACGTTTACTCAGGGTTTGAAAACAAGGTGGCCGAGGCTATCAAGGATAAAGCCCGTAAAAAGGGTCTTGAGGACAAGGTGGAAGACATCATGGTTCCTAAAGAGGAAGTCATTGAGGTCAAGCGTGGCCAAAAAGTGAATACAGAACGCAAAGTCTATCCAGGTTATGTTCTGGCCAAGCTGGACATGAATGATGATGTTTGGCACATGGTTAAAGACACACCAAAGGTTACGGGTTTTCTGGGTGCTGGTAACAAGCCTGTTCCTATCTCTGAAAAAGAGGCCGCAAAATTGCTTCAGCAACTGCAAGAGGGTGTGGAACATCCGAAGTCTTCCATTACGTTCGAGATTGGCGAGGAAGTAAAAGTTGCCGAAGGGCCATTTGCGTCCTTCAATGGCGTGGTGGAAGAGGTGGACGAAGCCAAATCAAAACTCAAAGTATCTGTTTCCATCTTTGGGCGCGCAACGCCTGTGGAACTGGAATACGGTCAAGTCGAAAAAATGTAGTCCATACATTGGTATTAAAAGTTTTTTAGCCCGCCTGAGAATATCTGGCGGGCTTTATTGCAAGCGCGTGCAGCACATGATTTTCTGGAAGGAAATGCAAAAATTTGTTAGGGTAGCCTCAATCAATAACAAAGATGATTAAGGGACACATGATGCAAAAGAACGATGAAAAAAAGTTTGATAAAATTCATGCCCAGCAAATGAAATCTATTGTGCCTCACAAACCTAAAACAGGCCATTATGTCGAAACTTATGGGTGCTTCAATGCGGCAACCACGCCCGTGGTGCGGGGATCTTTAAGGTCATAATAACTTCCCCCGTACATAAGGCCATATCTGTATTGCAAAAACTGCATAACTCATGTATGATTCGCTTATGTACAAACGACCACCACATTCCCCCAAACGCCCACGCTTTCCCGTGGCAGAGGAAGGTAGTGAGGGTAATTTCGCAAAATCAGGCCCAAACAGTCTTTCTGCGCAATTTTCAGCCCAACAAGAAGGGATATCGTCTTTTGGCACTAGTAGAAATGCTCATGGCACAGTCTATTTGGGTGGGTATCGTCGCATCGGGCTTGATGTGACGCTCACTTAAAAACCCTGAAATAGTGACGAACGAACTAAGAGATTCAATATTACGAAAAATAAATATCTTCTCATTCCTGCCGCACAAATTCCTTGCAAATCCCCCGTTTCATCCGTATAACCGCCCTCAGTAAAAGGATTGTGGGAGGTTTTCGGTGCGGATAAGTCCATGCTACGAGCCGCAACCACAGCCCTCGTTTTTGTAAACAACGCTTTTGGCTCGACGGCTGTCTATGACAGGCGGATGACGGCAAAGGCGAGCTTAAAAAAGAGGATAAAATGGCAAAAGAAATAACGGGCTATATCAAGCTCATCATACCGGCTGGCTCTGCCAACCCGGCTCCCCCGATTGGTCCAGCCTTGGGTCAACATGGTGTTAACATCATGGAATTCTGTAAGGCGTTTAACGCACAAACAGAAAAATTTGAAAAAGGAATGCCTTTGCCTGTGGTTATCACAGTATTCAAAGACAAGTCATTCACCTTTATCGTCAAAAAGGCACCTAACAGCTATTACATCAAGAAAGCAACGAAGCTTAAATCAGGCTCCAAGCTTCCTGGTAAAGAAGTGGCTGGCATCATTAAGAAGAGCCAGATTCTTGAAATAGCAAAAGACAAAATGACCGACATGAACGCCAAGGATGTCGAGGGTGCTTGCCGCATTCTTGAAGGTACTGCCCGTTCCATGGGTATTGATGTGGTGGAGGGTTAATCATGGCTAAAATGACAAAAAAGAACAAGGTTATTGCAACCAAAGTGGAAGCTGGCAAAGCCTACGCGATTGAAGAAGCTGTGAAGATTCTCAAAGAATGTTCAGCAGGCCGTAAGTTTGATGAAACGGTTGAAATGTCTTTCAACCTGGGCATTGATCCTAAATACCCTGATCAGCAAGTTCGTGGTGTTGTATCATTGCCAAATGGTACGGGTGCAAAAGTGCGCGTGGCGGTAATTGCCCGTGATGCCAAAGCCGCCGAAGCAAAAGCCGCTGGTGCTGACATCGTTGGTGCAGAAGACCTGATTGAAATCATCAAGTCTGGCAAAATTGACTTTGACCGCTGCATCGCAACCCCTGATATGATGGGTCTTGTAGGGCAAGTGGCCAAAGTGCTTGGACCAAAAGGCATGATGCCGAACCCGAAAGTGGGAACGGTTACACCAGATGTCAAAGCGGCTGTTACTGCTGCCAAGGCAGGCTCTATTGAATTCCGCGCTGAAAAGACGGGGATTATTCAGGCTGGCGTTGGTAAAATCTCCTTCGATGATGCCAAACTTGCCCAGAATATCGCATTCTTTATTGATACGATTGCCAAGGCAAAACCTGCTGGCGCAAAAGGCACCTATATGAAGAAAGTAACACTTTCTTCCACCATGGGGCCAGGCTTGAAGATTGATCTTCAAAAAGCCGCGTAATTATTGATATATTTGCAAAAACCCCGTGTTTTCACGGGGTTTTTATTTTTTGTTGACGAAAGCTGCCCTTTACCCCTATAAACCTCCCAACTTCCTGTCCAAGACTGCAAGGGGCCTTATGGCTTAAACATCCTGCATAGATGAGGCGGTGTCATCCTGAAGAAGCGCATGCGACTGAAGGGTCTGAATTGAGATTCTTTGCTATTGCTCAGAATGACATCATCATATCAAAAAGGTTTTGCTTCAGGGATGGCCATAAAAAGCCATCTTTTTTTTATGACTTAGACGACCCCATCGGCACAGGCGGAGCCTGGCGACGGATGATGACGATGGGACTTTAAAAAGGAAAACAAAAATGCCTATGACTCGTAATGAAAAAACTGCAGAAGTTGCAGCCATTCAGGAAAAGTTCAAAAGTGCCGAAATACTGCTTCTAACCCAGAACAAGGGTTTGAATGCAAAGGCTACGAACGACCTGCGTGTTGCGACCCGCGCTGTTGGCGTTGATTACCGTGTGACCAAAAACTCACTCGCTAAAATCGCCATCAAGGGAACATCCTTTGAAGCTTTGGCAGACCAGATGAAGGGCCCAACCGCATTTGTGACAGGATCTGATCCTGTGGCAACCGCGAAAGTGATTTCCGAATTCGCCAAGAAAAATGACAAGCTTGTCATCATCGGCGCGAAATTCGGCGACATGATCATGGATGCGGACAAGGTCAAGCAGTTTGCGACCCTGCCGACACTCGACGAAATCCGCTCTCAACTTATCGGCCTTGTTATGGCACCGGCACAGCAAATCGCTGCCGTGGTTATGGCTTATTCCGAAAAGGATGGAGCAACAACAGCCGAGGCACCTGCCGAAGCGCCCGCGCAAGAATCCGCTCCAGAAGCGGCTCCTGCCGAGTAACCACCCATTGTTAACTTTAATTTGAACTGAACTTTATATTACCTAAGGAGAACTAAAATGGCTGATCTAGCTAAAATCGTAGAAGACCTATCAAAACTAAGCATCATGGAAGCTGTTGAGCTGAAAACAATGCTTGAAGAAAAATGGGGCGTAACGGCCGCTGTTGCTGCCGTTGCTGGCCCTGCCGCTGCGGCTGGCCCTGCCGCTGAAGAGAAAACCGAATTTACGGTTGTCTTGAAAGATGCTGGCGCGAACAAAATCAACGTGATTAAAGAAGTTCGTGCCATCACAGGCCTTGGCTTGAAAGAAGCCAAAGACCTTGTTGAAGGTGCGCCAAAAGACCTTAAAGTAGACGTTAAGAAAGAAGAAGCAGAAGACATCAAGAAAAAGATCGAAGCTGCTGGCGGTAAGGTCGAAGTTAAGTAATTTTGGATATATCCAAACCCCAAAACCCGAGGGAGCAATCTTTCGGGTTTTTTTATACATAATGAAAAGAAGGGGCGTTAGGGGTGTTCTGACAAGACTTGAAAGTTAATGTGTCTTAACTTTTTTATATCAGACGCTTGACAATTTTTTGCCCATCCTCCATAAGACACTTCACGCAAAAGATTCGGGACAAATATGCCGGTTACAGAACCGAAATTTTATTAGTTCGATCAATAATTTACACCGCTTCTCCTCAAAAGCATGGGGGAATGCGGTTTTATCTGTTTTTATGCTTTTTATGAAGGTTTAAGGAAAAATGAGCGCAAAATCCTCCAAATCCAAGGCTGTGGCCGATACTCCCCTGAAAAAGAAAGCCAAACGTATGGCAAAACCACCTGTCCGTTCTGCGGATGATGTGAATTCTTTTACGGGCCGTAAGCGCGTCCGTCGCTACTTTTCTAAAATTCGTGAAGTGGCAGACATGCCCAATTTGATTGAGGTTCAGCGCGATTCTTACGAGCAATTTCTGCAAACGGATATTGATGCCGAAATTCGCAAAATGCAGGGACTTCATAAGGTCTTTACAGAAGTATTCCCGATCAAGGATTTCGCGGACAAGGCTGAAATTGACTACGTGAAGTATGAGCTTGAAGAGCCTAAATATGACGTGGATGAATGCCAGCAACGCGGCATGACGTTTGCGGCCCCATTGCGCGTGACCATGCGTCTGTCCGTATTTGATGTTGATGAAGACACAGGCCTTCGTTCTATTCGCGATATTAAAGAGCAAGATGTCTACATGGTGGACATGCCCTTGATGACTGACAACGGCACGTTCGTTGTAAACGGCACTGAGCGTGTTATCGTATCACAAATGCACCGCTCTCCTGGTGTATTCTTTGACCATGATGGTGGCAAGACACACGCATCAGGAAAATATCTGTTCTCTGCCCGCGTTATTCCTTACCGTGGGTCATGGCTGGATTTCGAATTCGATGCAAAAGACAATATGTATGTGCGCATTGACCGCCGCAGAAAATTGCCTGTGACAACATTGCTACGGGCTCTGGATTCAGACTCCACAGCAAAATACCGCGCTGAGTGCGAAGCTAAAGACAAACCTGTTGATCCATTGATGGTTCAAGGTATGTCGAATGAAGAAATTCTTTCTACGTTCTATGATGTTGTGAAGTACGACAAAACAGACAAAGGCTGGAAAACTGCGTTTGTGGCTGGTCGTTACCGCGGCGTTAAATTATCCTATGACTTGGTTGATGCCAAGTCTGGAAAAGTTGTTGTTGAAGCAGGCGAAAAAATTACGCCGCGCAAAGCAAAGCAATTGGCTGAAGAGGGTTTGAAAGACATTCTGGTGCAAGATGAACAGCTTGCTGGCTCATACATGGCTGAAGATATTTTTGACGCGGCGACGGGTCAGGTTTATTTTGAAGCTGGGCATGAGCTTACAGCAGATGATATGGCGCAGCTTGATGATTTTACAATCAAGTCACTGCCATTGCTGGCGATTGACCACTTGAATGTAGGCCCTTACATCCGTAACACTATGATGGTGGATAAGTGCGACACACGCGAGGAAGCGTTGATCGATATCTACCGCGTGATGCGTCCTGGTGAGCCACCAACAGTGGAATCAGCGTCCGCTTTGTTTGACTCATTGTTCTTCGATGCAGAGCGTTATGATTTGTCTGATGTAGGCCGTGTAAAAATGAACACACGCCTGGATCTGAACACAGCAGATGATCTTCGCATTCTTCGTAAAGAAGACATGCTGGCGATTTTGAAATATCTGCATGGCTTGAAAGACGGTGTGGGCGAGGTTGATGATATTGACAACCTTGGAAACCGCCGCGTTCGTTCTGTTGGTGAGTTGATGGAAAACCAGATCCGTATTGGTTTGCTTCGTATGGAGCGCGCCATTCGTGAGCGCATGTCTTCTGTCGAAATCGACACCTACATGCCACATGATTTGATCAATGCGAAACCTGCAGCAGCCGCTGTGCGTGAGTTTTTTGGTTCATCACAATTGTCACAGTTTATGGACCAGACGAACCCATTGTCTGAAATCACCCATAAACGCCGTCTATCAGCGCTTGGCCCTGGTGGTTTGACACGCGAGCGCGCAGGATTTGAAGTCCGCGACGTTCACCCAACGCACTATGGTCGTATCTGCCCGATTGAAACACCAGAAGGTCCGAACATTGGTTTGATTAACTCCCTGTCCACTTTTGCGCGCGTCAACCAGTATGGATTTATTGAATCTCCATACCGCCGCGTTGTGAACGCCAAGGTTACGGATGAGGTTGTTTATATGTCCGCAATGGAAGAGGCGAAATACACCATTGCTCAGGCAAACTCTGGCCTTGACGACAAGGGCAAATTTACATCTGACCTTATCTCTTGCCGTAAAGCAGGGGACAACTTGATGTCTGCACCTGATGCTATTGAGTTTATCGACGTATCACCAAAACAGATTGTGTCTGTGGCCGCATCGCTTATTCCATTCTTGGAAAACGATGACGCGAACCGTGCGTTGATGGGATCAAACATGATGCGTCAGGCTGTGCCTTTGTTGAAATCCGATGCGCCACTTGTTGGCACAGGGATGGAAGCAACGGTTGCCCGTGACTCTGGCGCGGCTATTTCTGCTCGCCGTTCAGGCAAGGTTGTTCAGGCCGATGCTACGCGCATTGTTATCCGCGCAACGGAAAACCTTGATGCAGGCGAGCCTGTGGTTGACATCTACAAGCTTTCTAAATTCCAACGCTCAAACCAATCCACTTGCATCTTGCAAAAGCCGCTGGTGAAAGTGGGAGATGATATTAAGGCAGGCGATATTATTGCCGATGGCCCATCCACACAGTTTGGTGAATTGGCTTTGGGTCGTAACGTGCTGGTCGCGTTTATGCCTTGGAACGGCTACAACTTTGAAGACTCTATTTTGTTGTCAGAAAAAATTGTATCCGATGATGTGTTCACCTCCATCCACATCGAAGAGTTCGAAGTGATGGCGCGTGATACCAAACTGGGTACCGAAGAAATCACACGCGATATTCCCAACGTTGGGGAAGAAGCGCTGAAACATCTCGACGAAAGCGGTATTGTGCACATAGGTGCCGAAGTTGGCCCCGGTGATATTCTTGTTGGTAAGGTTACGCCAAAAGGTGAATCACCGATGACACCTGAAGAAAAACTTCTTCGCGCTATCTTTGGTGAAAAAGCAGCTGATGTAAAAGACACATCACTTCGCTTGCCTCCTGGAACACAAGGGACGATTGTTGAGGTACGCGTCTTTAACCGCCGTGGTGTGGACAAGGATTCTCGCGCGATGGCGATTGAGCGTGCGGAAATTGAACGTCTTGCACAAGACCGTGATGACGAACGCAGCATTCTTGAAAATGGCTTCTATGGCCGCTTGAAGGAACTTCTGACAGGTAAAATAATTGCCACAGCGCCCAAAGATTCAAAAATCAAGAAGGGTGATAAAATAACATCTGCATCGCTTGATGAAATGAAGCATGGCTTGTGGCGTCAGATTGTTGTCGATAACGACAAAACAATGTCTGAAATTGAAGCAATGGGTAAACGCTTTGATGAAGATGTCGACAATTTGAAAGAGCGTTTTGAAAACAAGGTAGAAAAGCTGCAACGCGGGGATGAGCTTCCTCCAGGCGCGATGAAGATGGTTAAAGTCTTTGTGGCCATCAAGCGTAAAATGCAGCCTGGTGACAAAATGGCGGGGCGTCACGGTAACAAAGGGGTGGTTTCTAAAATCATGCCTGCCGAAGATATGCCATACCTTGAAGATGGCACGCCCGTTGATATTGTTCTGAATCCGCTGGGCGTTCCATCACGTATGAACGTGGGTCAGATTTTGGAAACACATCTTGGATGGGCAACCGCCAACTTGGGCAAGCAGATTGGTGAGATTATTGATTCATTCAATGATCCCAAAAACCCTGCGGCGGCTGAAATCACAAAACTTAAGTCAAAGCTCAAAGATGTTTACGGTGAGCGTGAGTTTAAGGAACGTGTTTCGCTTTTGGATGATACCCAGATGGTGGCCATGGCAGGCAACCTGCGTGGCGGCGTGCCAATGGCAACGCCTGTCTTCGACGGGGCGCATGAAGAAGACATCAACGAATTGCTTGAAAAAGCGGGTGTTCCAACGTCAGGTCAGATGACATTGATTGATGGCCGTACGGGGGAAAAATTCCACCGTCCTGTCACAGTCGGTTACATCTACATGTTGAAACTGCACCACTTGGTTGATGACAAAATTCACGCACGTTCTATCGGGCCTTACTCACTTGTTACGCAGCAGCCTCTGGGCGGTAAAGCCCAGTTTGGTGGTCAGCGTTTCGGGGAGATGGAAGTCTGGGCGCTTCAGGCATACGGCGCGGCTTATACGCTTCAAGAAATCTTGACCGTAAAATCCGACGACGTGGCGGGAAGATCGAAAGTGTACGAGGCGATTGTTCGCGGCGAAGACAATTTCGAAATTGGCGTGCCAGAATCGTTCAACGTTCTTGTGAAAGAATTGAAAGCGCTTGGATTGAACGTCGATATGAAGATGTCGGGGACGAAATAATTTATCTGTCACCCCCGCGATGAGCGGGGGTCAGTAGCGAAAAGCAATAGGCAGTTAAGAATAAAAAGGACGGAAAAAAATGAATGAACTAATGAACCTCTTCGGCGCTCCTCAAGGCCCACAGGCATTTGACAGTATCCGCATCGCGATATCATCGCCAGAGCAGATTTTGTCATGGTCTTTTGGTGAAGTGAAAAAGCCAGAAACCATCAACTACCGTACCTTTAAGCCAGAGCGCGATGGTTTGTTCTGTGCCCGTATCTTTGGCCCTATCAAAGATTATGAATGTCTATGCGGTAAATACAAACGCATGAAATATAAAGGAATCGTCTGCGAGAAATGCGGCGTAGAGGTTACATTGACAAAAGTGCGCCGTGAACGCATGGGCCACATTGAACTGGCATCTCCTGTTGCGCACATCTGGTTCCTGAAATCATTGCCATCCCGTATAGGCTTGATGATTGACCTGACACTAAAAGAACTGGAAAAGGTTTTGTACTTCGAAGCCTATGTTGTGCTGGAACCTGGCATGACACCTTTAAAGCCTCTTCAGCTTTTGTCTGAAGAAGAATATATGAATGCGCAAGACGAGTACGGCGAAGAAAACTTCCGTGCGGGTATTGGTGCAGAAGCCTTGAAAGAAATTTTGCAGAATGTGAATCTGGAAGAAGATTTGGCAAATTGCGAACAGGACTTGCGCGATACAAACTCTGAAGCAAAACGCAAGAAACTGGTCAAGCGTTTAAAACTTCTGGAATCTTTTATAGCAAGCGGCACACGCCCAGAATGGATGATTTTGGATGTTGTTCCAGTGTTGCCACCAGAGTTGCGCCCATTGGTGCCATTGGATGGCGGACGTTTTGCAACATCTGATTTGAACGACCTATACCGCCGCGTTATCAACCGTAACAACCGTTTGAAACGTTTGATGGAGCTTCGCGCACCGGACATTATCGTGCGTAACGAAAAACGTATGTTACAGGAGTCAGTTGATGCCTTGTTTGACAACGGTCGTCGTGGCCGCGTGATTACAGGCGCGAACAAACGCCCCTTGAAATCATTGTCTGATATGCTCAAAGGAAAGCAAGGTCGCTTCCGTCAGAACTTGCTTGGTAAACGTGTGGATTATTCTGGTCGTTCCGTTATCGTGGTTGGCCCAGAATTGAAACTTCATCAATGTGGTTTGCCAAAGAAAATGGCACTCGAATTGTTCAAGCCATTCATCTACCACAAGCTTGAAATTTACGGCATGGCCTCCACGGTGAAAGCCGCGAAGAAGATGGTTGAAAAAGAACGTCCTGAAGTTTGGGACATCTTGGAAGAAGTTATCCGCGAGCACCCAGTCTTATTGAACCGTGCGCCAACCTTGCACCGTTTGGGTATCCAAGCGTTCGAGCCAACCTTGATTGAAGGCAAGGCCATTCAATTGCACCCGCTTGTCTGTACAGCGTTCAACGCCGACTTTGACGGCGACCAAATGGCTGTTCACGTACCACTATCTATTGAATCGCAACTTGAAGCACGTTGCTTGATGATGTCTACAAACAACATTTTGTCTCCTGCGAACGGTAAGCCGATTATTGTACCATCACAGGATATTGTTCTTGGTCTTTACTACCTGACCATTGAACGTGAAGGCGAAAAAGGCGAAGGTATGATCTTCCGCGGTCCTGGAGAAATTCAGCACGCATTGACCGAAGGCCATGTATCGCTTCATGCAAAAATTAAATGCCGCTACCATGGCGTTGATGCGCAAGGTAATAAAAAGACCGAATTGGTGTCATCAACACCAGGCCGTATGTTACTCTCTGAATTGTTTCCACGTCACAAAGACTTGCCTTTCAGCGTTATCAACCAAGTGATGACCAAGAAAGAAGTGACCAATTTGATTGACACGGTCTATCGTCACTGTGGCCAAAAAGAAACGGTTATATTCTGCGATCGTATGATGAAGCTCGGCTTCCGTCATGCGTGCGTTGCTGGTATTTCCTTCGGTAAAGACGACATGATTATCCCGAAAGAAAAGCAAGGCATGGTTGCCGATGCAAAGGCAAAAGTTGCTGAATATGAACAGCAATATCAAGACGGTCTTATCACCAAAGGTGAAAAGTACAACAAGGTTGTTGATATCTGGTCACGTTGCACCGACGATGTTGCCGGCGCGATGATGAAACATATTTCCAACGTTAAAGAAGTTGGTTTGAACTCGGTTTACATGATGGCACACTCAGGCGCGAGGGGATCTGCAGCGCAGATTCGCCAGCTTGCTGGTATGCGTGGTTTGATGGCCAAGCCATCGGGCGAGATCATTGAAACACCTATTATCTCTAACTTTAAAGAAGGCTTGTCTGTGTTGGAATACTTCAACTCCACACACGGTGCGCGTAAAGGTTTGGCTGATACGGCGTTGAAAACAGCGAACTCTGGTTACCTGACACGTCGTTTGGTCGATGTGGCACAAGATGCCGTTATCAATGAACATGACTGCGGAACCGAAGAGGGTGTAACCATCCGCGCCGTTATGTCTGGCGCTGATGTCATCGTGGGCATTGGTGAGCGCTCCTTGGGCCGTGTTGTTCTGGATGAGGTAAAAGATCCTGCATCAGGAAAAGTGATCGTGGCCAAAAACCAGATGATTGATGAAAACTTGGCGGAGCAAATTGAATCTGCAGGCGTTGATTCTATCAAAGCTCGCTCTGTTCTGACCTGTAAAACACGCAACGGCGTTTGCGCGCTTTGCTATGGACGTGATCTTGCTCGTGGAACATTGGTCAATATGGGCGAGGCAGTCGGCGTTATGGCGGCTCAGTCTATCGGTGAGCCTGGAACACAGCTGACCATGCGTACCTTCCACATTGGTGGTGCGGCGCAACGTGGTGCAGAAAAATCATCGTTCGAAGCAGCCTTGGATGGAAAAGTCGAAGTGCGCAACTCACAGGTTGTTAAAAACTCTTCTGGCGTGAACATCGTCATGGGGCGCAATACCGAAATCATCCTTATGGATGCCAAAGGTAAAGAGCGCGCCGCACACCGGGTGCCATACGGCGCAAGGTTGTTGGTTGACAACAACACCAAGGTCAAAACAGGCGATAAGCTGGCCGAATGGGACCCGTTCACCATGCCAATCATCACTGAAAAAGACGGCGTGTTGAAATTTGCCGACCTTGTCGAAGGTGTATCGGTGGCAGAACGTGTGGATGAAGCCACAGGTATTGCAAGCCGTGTCGTTATCGACTGGAGATCACAACCTAAAGGGGGTGACTTGAAACCTCGCTTGATGTTGACCAGCAAAAAAGGTGAAACACTCACGTTGGAAAACGGACTTCCTGCCAACTACTATTTGTCAACGGACACAATTTTGTCCGTCGAAAATGGGACTGAGGTAAAAGCAGGGGACATCATCGGACGTATCCCACGCGAAACATCGAAAACCCGCGATATTACAGGGGGTCTTCCACGCGTTGCCGAATTGTTCGAAGCACGTCGTCCAAAAGACTTTGCGATTATCTCGGAAATCGATGGTCAGGTGGAGTTTGGAAAAGACTATAAAGCCAAGCGCCGCATTATCGTCAACCCAACGGACAAAACAGCCGAGCCTCGTGAATATCTAATTCCCAAAGGCCGCCATCTGGCTGTGCAAGAGGGCGATTATGTCCGCAAAGGGGATCCATTGCTTGATGGCGCTCTCGTGCCACACGATATCTTGGACGTTATGGGCGTAGAAGCTTTGGCCGAATACCTGATCAACGAAATTCAGGATGTGTATCGTTTGCAAGGGGTTAAAATCAACGACAAGCATATTGAAGTGATTTCTCGCCAGATGATGCAGAAAATCGAAATTCTGGAAGTGGGTGATACAACCTTCTTGGTGGGCGAACATATCGACCGCGAAGAATTTGCTGCCACCAACCAGAAATACGTTGAAAACGCAAAACGCCCTGCCATTGGTAAGCCTGTCCTCCAAGGTATTACAAAGGCGTCACTACAGACCAAGTCGT
>CAUJHK010000123.1 GCA_963204715.1 Pseudomonadota bacterium
AGGCCAAGCATAAAGGCCGTAACCAGGTTATGGTAGCGGCCACCCCCCATGAGCGCACTCTTCCCAAGGCATAAAAAAGACCGTATGATTTTTCCTGATTAAGAGGAAAAATAAATGGCACAAAAAATTTTCTTGGAGAATACTTACCAGAAATCCTTCGAGGCGCGAATTGTTGAGATTCGTGATGAAGCGGTGCAGCTGGATAAAACAGCTTTTTATGCAACATCGGGTGGACAGCCTGGTGACACGGGGTTTTTAAAATTAGCCAATAAAAACTACTCTGTTCTGGGCGCCAAAAAAGGTGAGGGCCTAGAAGATGTCTGGCACATGCTGGAGGATACGTCTGGCTTGTCTGTGGAAGATCTGGTTGTTGGTGAAATTGATTGGGATGTGCGCCACAAACACATGCGCATGCACACGCTTCTCCACCTATTATGTTCTTTGGTTGAGGGCGAGGTGACGGGCTGCCAGATTGGCGCAGACAAAAGCAGGGTCGATTTTAATATGGAAGCCGATGCTGCCAATAAAGAAGACTTAACAACAAGCCTGAACAAACTTATTTCAGAAGATCATCCTGTTTCCTATGAATGGATTACGGATGAAGAGCTTTTATCCAATCCTTCTTTGGTGCGCAGCATGTCTGTAAAACCTCCTGTGGGCACTGGGCGCGTCCGTCTGGTCAGGATTGGTGACAAGGATAAGCCTATCGACCTTCAACCATGTGGCGGCACGCATGTTAAGTCCACGGGTGAAATTGGCATTGTTGAGATTGTTAAAATTGAAAATAAAGGCAAACAAAACAGACGCATTTCAGTTGTTTTTGCCTGATTACGCTTGCCCTTGTGCGCGCGGCGCGCTAGTTGTGTTTGATGCAGCAAGCCCCCGTACCACAAGATAATATCCTCAAAAATTTAAATCCCCCCCAGAGGCAGGCGGTAGAGGCCACGGAAGGCGCAATACTTGTGCTGGCAGGCGCAGGTACGGGAAAAACACGCGTTTTGACAACGCGCCTTGCTTACCTTTTGCAAACGGGCCGCGCATACCCCTCACAAATTCTGTCTGTGACATTTACCAACAAAGCTGCCCTAGAGATGAAACACCGTGTGTCATCTTTGATGGGCGGAGCCAGTGTTGATGGCTGGTGGATTGGAACGTTTCACTTTCTGGCATCACGCATGTTGCGACGTCACGCTGATCTTGTGGGACTAAAGTCAGATTTTACGGTGCTTGATCAAGATGATCAGGTGCGTCTTATAAAGCAGTTGATGGAACCTTTGAATATCGACAATAAAAAATGGCCTGCCAAACTGTTGGCGGATAAAATCAGCTCATGGAAAGACAAAGGATGGACGCCCACTGACGTTTCTGCAGATGCTGGTGGTGAGCTGGCGGATGGAAAGTTATTGCCTTTGTATAGGCAGTATCAGGATCGTCTGAAAACTCTCAATGCGGCAGATTTTGGTGATTTGCTATTGCATATGATCACTATTTTAAAAGACCCCAAGAATGCAGATGTCCTGGCGCACTATCACAGGCAGTTTAAGTATCTTCTCGTGGATGAATATCAGGACACAAATGTCGCACAATATTTGTGGTTACGGCTTCTTGCCAAAGGGTCTGGTAATATTTGCTGCGTAGGGGATGACGACCAGTCTATTTACGGCTGGCGCGGGGCGGAGGTAGATAATATTTTACGCTTTGAGCGGGACTTTCCAGGAGCCATTGTTATTAAGCTGGAAGAAAATTATCGCTCAACAGGTCATATTTTATCTGCCGCCAATGCGGTCATCTCCAACAATGAGGGCCGTCTTGGCAAAGAGCTTTTTACAAGTATTGGCATGGGTGAAAAATTACGTGTCAAAGGCCTTTGGGATGGGGAAGCCGAAGCAAGGTGGGTGGGCGAAGAAATAGAATCGCTACAGCATAAAAAATATAAACTTGATGATATGGCGGTTTTGGTGCGCGCTGGGTTTCAAACCCGTGAATTTGAAGAGCGTTTTATAAAACTGGGTCTTCCCTACCGCGTGATTGGCGGCCCACGTTTTTATGAACGACAAGAGATAAGAGATGCGCTGGCTTATTTGCGTGTGGTCAACCAAAGGGATGATGATTTGGCGCTGGAACGTATTATCAACACGCCCAAAAGAGGGTTGGGTGATGCCACCGTTCAAATACTCTACACACATGCAAGGGCAAAAAACATTAGTCTTTACACAGCCATTCTTGATTTGACACAGACGGATGAGTTGAAACCAAAAGCCAGATCAACGCTGATGCGATTGGTGGATGATTTTGAAAAATGGCGCTCTCTTGTTTCAAGCACAGACCATGCGCAGCTTGCTGCTACTGTTATGGATGAATCTGGCTATACGGATATGTGGAAGAGCGATAAGTCACCAGACTCCCCAGGGCGGCTGGAAAACTTGAAAGAGCTTGTATCAGGCATGCAGGAATTTGAATCCTTGCCTGAATTTTTAGAACATGTTTCGCTGGTCATGGAAAACCAGAACAATGATGCAGCAGAACAGATTACAATTATGACCCTGCATGGTGCCAAGGGGCTTGAGTTCAAGATTGTGTTTTTGCCAGGATGGGAAGAGGGTCTTTTTCCTTCCCAGCGCAGCATGGATGAAAACGGATTAAAGGGGCTGGAGGAAGAGCGAAGGCTGGCCTATGTGGGCATTACGCGCGCGCGTGAACGCGCCTATATTTCCCATGTGGGTAACAGACGCATCTACGGGAACTGGGCTAATCCCATCCCATCGCGCTTTGTGGACGAACTTCCGCAAGACCATGTGGAGGTGGAAAATGACATGGTGCAAATGGGACATCAAGGACGCTCCACCCATTGGGATTCCTCTGGGTTTTCTTCTAAGCGAGAACCATATTCAGAATCGTTACCTAAGACAGTTTTAACGCAAGGAAACATCAATGGGTTTAACCGTGGGGATGTTGTCTTTCACCAGAAGTTTGGCCGTGGGAAAATTGTCAATATGGACGGACAAAAGCTGGATATTATGTTTGAAGGTAACGCTGGCATGAAGCGCGTCATCGATAGCTTTGTAAAAAAAGATGCTGATTGATTTTTTTAAGGCGCAGGGTCGCTGAGCCTGCCTGCTGCCAATATAGGTTCTCCGAGCATATTTTGTACAAACACAACATACCCGCCGCGGTCTTTTATATCTGCTGGGCGGTTCACGCTTATTTTTATCATCCGTTCCTTGCCATACCATTTTCCAATGTGCCTAATGTCTTGAATGATATTGCTAAAGCGCAAAACCTTTCCTGCGTTTGGGCCGTTTTCTACTTTTTCAATCATCATGTTTTTGTAGCGGATAATCCACACGCCAGCATTTATAGTCCGTGCAGCAAGTGATATTTTTTCAGGCAGTGTAATTCCAATCTCGTTGTCAGATAGCCACTCCATCTTGACGGGAAGTGTTTGGTTATAAGGGATATAGCTCTGCTCTTTTATCATAGATTCAAAAAGACTTAGATTTCCTGTAGAAAGTTTCTGGCTGCCGCCAATCACAAATTCAGGCGTGTTAAGATAACTGTCAATCATGCGCGACCCTGTCAGGTAGGTCCATTGCCTGAAAACGCATTTGTCCACAGGACCCGGGGTAGGCGGGTTTAGGGTTCTATAGTCCTGTTTGTCTATATAGGAGGCGCGGTCATTAATGTAACAGCTAAGGCCAATAACATTCTCATCTTTCATAGCGTCATAGAGCATGCGATCTGCGTAAACGCAGGCAGAACAATCAGAAGCCGTAAAAAGCTCGATAACAATGGGCGCATTTGTTTTGCCCATCGTGCTTTCTCTCTTCCTTTGTTCATTTTTTGTGTTTATTTGATGCTCGGCAGCGCGTATTTGTGATTTCAAATCACTGTCCTGTGCGTGCGGAATGGACGGCGCGCAAAAGCCCAATATCAGGCCAACAACCCAAAAACCAATATTTCTTTGTATGGAAAAATAACTCATGGTTTTATTGTGCCAGAAAACAGGATAAAAATCATTTTTAAAGAGTATGAACGAAACGATGCAAACTGGCAAAGCGATTGGGGTTTAAAATGGAGCAAAGAAAAAAACAGGCCTGTGTTTTTGGTGGTACGGGGTTTATAGGCAGGCAAGTGATAAGGGCGCTGGCCAAACAGGGTTATACGGTGCGTGTGGCCACAAGAACGCCTGAGAAGGCTTATTTCCTGAAAACCTGCGGTTCTGTAGGGCAGGTTGTGCCCTTTGCCTGCAACTATGCGGATGATGCCAGCCTGTCAACTGTCATAAAGGGCTGCGATGTGGTTATAAACTGCATAGGAATTTTATATGAAAAACAAAAAAATGAGTTCAGCAAACTTCAGGCAACGTTGCCAGAACGCATGGCGAAGACCTGCAAAGCCTTGGGTGTCAGCCGTTTTATCCACTTGTCAGCTTTGGGTTGTGAGCATTCAACCTCACGCTATGCGCGCACCAAGATGGAGGGAGAGCATGCTGTCATGCAAACCTTTAAGGAAGCCACCATTTTAAGGCCCAGCGTTGTTTTTGGTGCGGAAGACAGCTTTTTTAATAAATTTGCGGGGCTTTCGGTGGTTTTGCCTTTTCTGCCTCTGATAGGGGGTGGCAAAACATGCTTTCAGCCCGTTTATGTCGGGGATATCGCACAGGCGGTGCTGGCGTGCCTCAATTCCTCTGACACAATGGGGAAAATTTATGAACTGGGTGGGCCAGAAGTTCTGTCGTTCAAGGAAATTTACACCAAACTTTTTGAGCAAACAGGGCGAAAAAAGCTTTTGTTGCCTTTGCCGTGGGTTGTGGCCAAACTGAATGGCGCGGTTTTAGGGCTTTTGCCTTGTCCTATATTAACGGCCGATCAGGTGGAATCCTTAAAAACGGATTCCGTTGTAGGCTCAAGCGCTCTGACATTGGAAAGCCTTGGTATAACTGCGACCCCCATGTCGACCATTTTACCAGCCTATCTGGCAAGATACCGCCCTGGTGGGAGATTTGGTGCCAAGAAAAGGGCTTAATATTGCCATCTCTTTTTTGTATAAGAGAGGGACATGAGGAAAAATAGAATGAAAAAAATAATTACCCTTGTTTTGGGCGTTGTAGTGGCAGGAATATTTTTAGCGCCTGTAACTTCATATGCACAAAAATTCATGGGCATTGCGGCCGTTGTCAATGATGAGGCTATTTCGATGGCAGATGTCGATGATCGCATCAAACTGGTTTTGGCATCGTCAGGCCTGCAGGATGGCAAGGAAATCCGCGCTAAGATCGTACCGCAAATTCTTGACGGTTTGATTGACGAGCAAATAAAGCTGCAAGAAGCCAAGAGGTATGACCTTATGGCAAGCGATGAGGATGTGGCGGAAGGGCTGGGGATTGTTGCAAAACAAAATAGTTTTACGAGTGAACAATTTTTGGAGGCCATGCAAAAACAAGGCGTTCCCAAAAATACATTAATACGCCAAATTCGTGCGCAACTTGGGTGGAACAATGTCGTGAAAGAAAAGCTGCGCCGTCAGGTTGATGTCAGCGAAACGGATGTTGATCTGCGCCTGAAGCAGCTGAAAGAAAAAATTGGACAAACAGAATATCTGATGTCCGAAATATTTTTACCCATAGATGATAGCAAACGTGCTTCAGAAATTTTTCAGTTCTCGCAGCGTATGGCAAGTGAGTTACAGGGCAAAAAGGCACCGTTTGGCCCTGTTGCCGCACAGTTTTCCAAAGCCGCTGGTGCCGAAAAAGGGGGGAGCCTTGGCTGGCTTTTACAAGGTGATTTAGAGCCTGATCTGGACAAGGTTATGGTCACGTTAGAAGAAGGGCAAGTGAGCAATCCTATAAAAACACCTGCGGGCATTTATATCATTATGCTATCCAAGAAAAGAACTATTACAGAAGAATCTATACCCGTTCGTGATGATTTAAAGAATAGTATAGGGTTTGAAAGACTGGACCGCGT
>CAUJHK010000124.1 GCA_963204715.1 Pseudomonadota bacterium
AGGGTTATTTCTTATGGTGAGCAGGGGGAGGATATCCGTCTTTTGAACCGCACACTTTGCCCGGAAGGACAGAATTTAAAAGTTCGTGTCATGGGGCATGAGTTTGATGTTTTATTGCCTTTGGTCGGAAAATTTCAGGCCATGAATGCGCTATGCGCCTTGGGGCTTGTGCTGGCTGGCGATGGAGAACCACAAACGATTGTTCCTCTTCTTTCGGGCTTGCGTGGTGTGGCGGGGCGTTTGCAGCTTGTGCAAGGACATCCCGCAGGTGCTGCTGTTTATGTGGACTATGCCCATAAGCCAGCGGCGGTAGAGGCTGTATTAAACACATTAAGACCGCACACAAAAGGGCGTTTGTTTTGTGTGATTGGATGTGGTGGAAACCGCGATGCGGGCAAAAGGCCCATCATGGGGCGCATTGCGGCGGGCTTATCAGATGTTGTTGTCGTGACGGATGATAACCCGCGCAATGAAGAGGCTGCCGACATTCGGGCAGCGATGATGCAAGGCGCTCCAGATGCTATCGAAATTGGAGATCGCCGTGAGGCCATTACATGGTCCATCGACAGGCTTGAAGACGGGGATGTTTTGGTGATTGCTGGAAAAGGGCATGAGCAAGGGCAAATCATTGGTGATGTGGTGGAGCCTTTTGACGATGTCACAGTCGCAAAAGCAGCAATAGAAAATTTAAAAGAAAAGGTGTGATAATGGGTGGGTTAAACAGTTTGTGGACGTCGGACGATGTGGCAAGAGCATTGAACGCGCAAAGCGTTGGAAAATGGTCTGCGAGTGGCGTTTCAATTGATAGCAGAACCCTTCAAAAGGGTGATTTGTTTTTTGCTATCGCAGGTGATAACAGCGATGGCCACGCTTACGCCAAGGATGCGCTGAAAAATGGCGCAGTTGCCGTTGTTGTTTCAAAAGAGATGGGAGGGATTTCAAAAGAAAAAACTGTTTTGGTAAAAGATACGTTTGTGGCTTTGCAAGATTTGGCCAAGGCATCGCGGGCGCGCACTGGCGCCACTATTATTGGCATTACGGGCAGTGTGGGAAAAACAGGTACAAAAGAATTTTTGGCCACGGCCTTTGGTGTGTTGGGGCAAACACATGCAAGCTCAAAGAGCTATAACAACCACTGGGGCGTGCCGTTATCACTGTCTTCCATGCACGCGGGGACAGATTATGGCATTTTTGAAATGGGAATGAACCACGCAGGCGAGATAACACCGCTGTCCCGTCAGGTGCGCCCAAACATTGCCATCATTACAACCATAGCACCCGTTCATGTTGGTAACTTTGAAAACGGCATGGAAGGCATTGCGGCCGCCAAGGCAGAAATTATGGAAGGCATGCAAGAAGGCGACAGTATTGTTTTAAACCGTGATAATGAATGGTTTGATTATCTTTTCCGCGCCGCCCAGCGAAAAGGCATCAAAGCCTACAGCTTTGGCGAGAATGAAACATCTGATGCCTGTATGCTGGAATGCATCGAGGCATCTAACGGTTCTGCCATCAAGGCAAGGATAATGGGAGAAGAAATTTCTTATAAAATAAAAATTGCAGGACGTCATATCGCCAACAACAGTCTGCCTGTTTTACTTGCGGTCAAGTTGGCGGGTGGTGATATTCAAAAGGCGGCCAAGGCCATGTCGAAGCAAGAGCCGATAGCAGGCCGTGGAAAAAGAGAGTTGATTAATATCGGTGATAAAAACAACCCTGTCACATTTATTGATGAAAGCTATAATGCCTCTCCCACATCCATGCGCGCGGCCTTTAAGGTTCTGGCGTTGATTGACCCTGGCCGTGGTGGACGCCGCATCGCATTTTTGGGGGATATGCTGGAATTGGGCGCAGATGGTGCAAAACATCACTCAGAGCTGTCCTTGCCTATCAAGGCTGCGAACATTGACCTTGTCTACACATCAGGAAAACTGATGAAGTCATTACATGATGCCCTTCCCGCCAATCAGCGCGGGGAGCATAAGGACAGCAGTGCTGATCTGGCCAAAATTGTCCCTGATGTTCTGGTGCCGGGGGATGTTGTGATGGTCAAAGGATCTTTGGGCAGTAAAATGGGAACAGTGGTGGAGGCTTTGCGCGCGCTCCCCGATAAAACAAAAAAAGGATTGGTGGGTTAATATGCTTTATAATCTTCTTTCACCTTATGCCGTGGACTTTATTGCTTTTAATCTGTTCCGGTATTTAACATTTCGCACAGGCGGCGCGGTTATTACGGCACTTATCATTTGTTTTTTGATAGGGCCTTCCATGATCAGATGGCTTAAGAAAAAGCAAAAAGAAGGACAGCCTATCCGCCAAGATGGCCCTGAAACCCATTTTAAAAAGGCTGGTACGCCGACCATGGGCGGACTGATGATATTGATTTCCGCAGGCGTATCCATTTTTCTTTGGGCGGATATTTCAAACCCGTATGTGTGGATTGTCGCAGGCGTAATGGTGGGCTTTGGGCTTATAGGCGCGGCTGATGATTACGCCAAGCTGACGCGTAAAAGCCATCATGGGATTCCAGGGCGTATGCGTTTGATGTTTGAGCTGGGAATTGCTTCTTGCGCGGTCGCGGCTTACCTGCACTTTACGGACAATGCCATCGACACAGGGCTTGCTATTCCATTTATGAAAGATTTTTTGGTTCCGCTTGGCTTCTTGTTTATACCTTTTGCCATGCTGGTCATTGTTGGTGCATCCAACGCTGTGAATTTAACAGATGGTCTTGATGGCCTTGCCATTGTACCAGTGATGATAGCGGCGGCCTGTTTTGGGCTTATTACATATTTTGTCGGGAATGCGGTTTATGCGCCTTATCTGGGCATTGCCTTTATTCCCGGCACGGGAGAGCTTGCGGTGATATGTGGTGCCTTGATAGGCGCGGGCATGGGATTTTTGTGGTTTAACGCACCCCCCGCCATGGTTTTTATGGGTGATACAGGCTCATTGGCCATGGGCGCGGGGCTTGGGGCTATGGCGGTTGTGGTCAAGCATGAGCTGGTTTTGGCGGTTATTGGCGGTTTGTTCGTCCTTGAAACCTTGTCGGTGATGATACAAGTTACTTCTTACAAGTTAACAGGAAAGCGGGTTTTTGCTATGGCGCCTTTGCACCACCATTTTGAAAAAAAAGGCTGGTCTGAACCTACCATCGTGATACGTTTTTGGATTATCGCGATGATACTGGCGATTATAGGTCTGGCAACATTGAAATTGAGATGATTGATACAAAACCTTTTGTTGAATCGTTGAATGACAAGCCCGTGGCTGTTTACGGTTTGGGGTTGTCGGGCTTTTCTGCGGCAAAGGCGTTGATAAAATCTGGCGCTAAGGTTTTTGCATGGGATGATGATGAAGAACGCCGTTATATGGCTGCGCAGGCGGGCATTGAAATTTCATCTTTCGATGATCTGGACTTTCATCACTTCTCCATTCTCGTTTTATCTCCGGGTGTTGCACTTCATTTTCCTGCGCCTCACATGGTTGTTCAAAAAGCGAGGGAGGCAGGACTTGAAATTGTCTGTGATATCGAAATTTTTCATCGCTGCAAAACAGGTGTAAAAACCATTGGTATTACAGGCACGAATGGTAAATCAACCACGACAGCGTTAATTCATCATGTGCTAACCCAGTCTGGTGTCAACAACGTCATGGGCGGCAATATTGGCAGGCCTGTGCTTGACCTGGATATTAGGCCCCATAAAACGCTGGCTGTTTTTGAGCTGTCATCCTACCAGCTTGATTTGTGCCCCAGCTTTCGTCCTGATATTTCTGTACTGCTGAATCTTACGCCAGACCATCTGGACAGGCACGGTAGCATGGAAGCGTATATTTCCGCCAAGGAAATAATTTTCGAAGGTGATGGTGTGGCGTTATGCAGCATTGATGATGAACAAACCAAAAATGTGTATGACCGTACTGTTAAGGCTGGTTTCAGGCGCGTTTACGCCCTGTCAGTACATAAAACGCCTCTTCAGGGGGTTTTTGTTCATGACGGTTATCTGTACGACCATCTTGGCACTGATGAAAAAGAGATTGGGTCAGTGGGAAATATACAAACACTTCTGGGAGTACATAATTTACAAAACATTGTGGCGGCCTATGCTGCCTGCAAAATATTTGGTCTGGCCTCAGACGAAATTTTAGAACATATAAAAACATATCCTGGCCTTGCACACAGGCAGTATTTAACAAGAATCATCAACGGTATTGCCTATGTGAACGACAGCAAAGCCACGAATATGGACGCAACATCCAAAGCCTTGGCTTGTTACAATAATATATATTTGATTGCTGGAGGGCGCGCCAAGGAAGGCGGTCTTTCTGGGATTGAATCCTTTGCAGACAAAATAAGCCATGTATTTTTAATAGGTGAGGCGATGGATGATTTTGCGCGCCAGATAGAAAAATTTGGAATTAGGCACACAAAGAGCCAGTCATTGGATGTTGCGGTTCTTGAAGCACATAAAATGGCGCAGTCAAAGCGTGGCGAGCCTGGATCAGCGCCAACTGTTCTATTGTCACCTGCTTGTGCATCATGGGACCAGTTTAAAAATTTTGAACATCGTGGGGATGTTTTTACAAGCCTTGTAAACTCCTTGTCAGAAGATGTGGCGTCATCATGAATTTTTTTGCAAGAACAGATAGATCCTTTGTTGGACGCTGGTGGTGGACGGTTGACAAAGCCATCTTGTCGGCCCTGATGGTTATTTGCGTGATGGGCGTTATGTTGGTGGCGGCGGCCAGTCCATCTGTGGCAGAACGCATTCATGTGTCCCCCAACCATTTTATTATCCGCCATATCGTTTTCCTTATACCCAGTCTTATGTTGATGATTGGCCTGTCGATGGCTGATTTAAAGCAGGTCTGGCGTGCCGCTGTCGTTGTTCTGGGTTTTGGTGTTGTTTGTATGGCGCTTGTGTTGCTTGTCGGGGCAGAAGTCAAGGGCGCGCAGCGCTGGCTGCAGATTGGCCCGTTGTCTATTCAGCCAAGCGAACTTGCCAAACCATCTTTTATTGTTGTGGCCTCATGGCTGATTGCACGGCAAAAAGAACACCCGCAGTTTAAGGGATTTTTCTTTGCCTCTCTTGTCTATGGTGTCGTGGTGGGGCTATTGGTGCTTCAGCCAGATATGGGGATGACCTTTGTTGTAACAGCCAGTTTTTTAACCATCATCTTTTTGGCGGGCCTTCCTTTTCGCTGGATATTTTTGCTGCTGGCAATGGTGGTAGGCGCATCTTTTGCGGCCTATTTTACCTTTGGTCACGTACAAAGCCGTGTCGACAGATTTATCAACCCCGAAAGTGGCGACACATATCAGGTGGACAGATCATTAATGGCGTTTCAAAACGGCGGTCTTTTTGGTACAGGTGCAGGACAGGGCAGCGTGAAGATGACTATTCCTGATGCGCATGCGGATTTCATTTTTGCGGTCGCGGGCGAAGAGCTTGGCATGTTTGTAACGCTTTTTGTCATTGGCCTGTATGGCTATGTTATTTTGCGCGGGTACAACCGCATCATGGACACGGACAATATTTTTATTATTTTGGCGTCGGGGGGAATCCTCACGCTCTTCGGGCTTCAGGCACTGGTCAATATGGGATCTACAGTCAACCTTCTGCCAACAAAAGGAATGACCCTGCCTTTCATAAGTTATGGGGGGTCATCTTTGCTGTCATCGGGCATTGGCATGGGGATGCTATTGGCGCTGACAAGACGGCAGGGGCGCACAGGTATTGCAAGGGGCGGGCTTTCCATCCGTCCCATAGGCGGGAGTATAAAATAAATGGGCGGCAATGAAGGCATCCATCCATCACCAAAGTTAATCATGCTAAGCGCGGGCGGCACAGGCGGTCACATATTCCCCGCTGATGCGCTGGCGCAGGATTTATTATCGCGCGGGTATCGCGTGGTGCTTGTGACTGATGTGCGCGGAAAAAAATATGAACCCTTCGCGGGCGGCATTCCTGTCTATGTGGTCAATTCCGGCACTGTGGGCGCAGGACTTTATAAAAAGATAAAATCTATTGCCTCTATGGGCGTAGGGTTTTTTCAGGCAAGAAAGCTACTGTCAGATTTGAAACCGAGTGTCGTTATTGGCTTTGGTGGATATCCCAGTGTTCCTGCCTTATATGCCGCACAGATGAAAAAAATCCCCACTGTCATTCATGAACAAAATGCCATTCTAGGGCGAGCCAATGTTTTTCTGGCGCACAAAGCGCAAAAAATTGCGGTGGCATGGGCGCATGTCGAAGGGTTGGAGGGAGATGATGAATCACGCGCGATTGTGACAGGAAACCCTGTGCGGCCAGACATATCATCCCTTTTTAACAAGCCTTACCCGACCATTGAACGGGACGGAAGCTTGCGCATTTTTATAACGGGTGGCTCACAAGGCGCGAGCGTGTTTGCCGATGTTGTGCCGCAGGCTTTGCTAAACCTTAACCCGTCTTACAGGGCAAGGCTTGATATTGTCCAGCAGTGCCATCTAGATGATATTCCGCGCGTGCAAAAACTTTATGATGATGCGGGAATCAAATCTGACATTCGTCCCTTCTTTAAAGATATGGCGTTGCAGCTGGAAAAGTGCCATCTGGTGATTGCCCGCTCGGGCGCGGGGACAGTGTCTGAAGTAACGACGGCAGGCAGACCAGCCATTTTTGTGCCCTATCCGCACCATGCCGACCAGCAGCAAAAGCGCAATGCAGATTCTGTGGCAGATGCGGGCGGGGCTTGGGTGATGACCCAGAATGGCTTTACGCCTGACGCTTTATCCGCAAGGCTTGAAACATTCTTACAAAACCCTGAAACATTATTTCGTGCGGCGGAAAATGCGCGTTCCTGTGGGCGGCCTGATGCCGCGCGAAAGCTGGGAAATATCGTCATGGCGCTGGCCAGCGGCTGGGACAAGCCTCTTCAGGACTAGTTTTTTATTGACATAAACACCATATTTTTGATAGTTTCTTTCAAAACAGAGGGTGTTATGACTTTTGAAAAAGTAGAAACTACGGAAAAAATGGTCAACGCGCTTGCGCTTACGGCCAAAGAAGACGTTAAAGCTGGCGCGGTTTTGTTTCAAAATTATGTTGGTCTTTTGGGTAAGAATTTTGACCTGGCTGTATCCAATGTTGGAGAAGTGTTGTTTCTCCGCATTATAGGGTGTGAACAAGGGATTACAAAAGAAGAAGCCAAAAGATATCCCAACGTGCGTGAATCTATCGCTGAGGCAAGGGCGCGCGTAGGCTGCTTGCAAGTGCCCAGCCTTTAAAAAAGCAGAATGTTTTTATTGTCCTTTGGGGCTTTATCCCCTAAAGATAAAGCATGAGAATAGTTCCGCAAAGCATTGGTATCCTTCACTTCATCGGCATCGGTGGCATCGGCATGAGTGGCATTGCCGAAGTTTTGCACAGCATGGGTTACACCGTGCAGGGCTCTGACATGAACGAGGGGTATAACCTTGATCGCCTTCGCAAGCAGGGCCTTAAAATTTTTGTAGGTCATGACGCCGTGAATATTCATGATGCCGCATTGGTCGTGGTGTCGTCTGCCATTAAAAATGACAATCCTGAACTGGTGGCCGCGAGGGCCAAAAAACTTCCCGTTGTCCGCCGCGCCGAAATGCTGGCCGAACTGATGCGCCTGAAAATGGCGGTGGCCATTGCGGGTACGCACGGAAAAACAACAACGACATCCATGGTGGGTGCCATGCTGGAAGAGGGCGGGTTTGACCCCACCGTTATCAATGGCGGCATTGTCCATAAATATGGCACAAACACGCGCATGGGCGCCAGCGAATGGATGGTGGTGGAGGCGGATGAAAGTGATGGCACTTTTACAAAGCTTCCCGCAACGGTGGCAGTGGTCACGAATATAGACCCTGAGCATCTGGATCATTACGGGGATTATGATTCTATAAAAGCCGCGTTCAGACAATTTATAGAGAATATTCCCTTTTATGGCTTTGCTGTGCTTTGCACAGATCACCCTGCCGTGCAGGCGATGATTCCCGATGTATCAGACCGTGTTGTTGTCACCTATGGCTTTAATCCGCAGGCGGATGTGCAGGCCATGAATGTTCGTATGCAAACCAATGGCAGTGTTTTCGATGTGATGTTTGGTGCGAATGTAGTGGGTGAAGAATTTGTTTTAAAAGATGTTTTTTTGCCTATGTTGGGCCAGCACAATGTCCAAAATGCCCTTTCTGCTCTGGCCATTGGCGCGAAGATGAAAATGCCGCCCGCGCTTTTGAAAAATGCATTGTCTAACTTTTCTGGCGTGAAGCGTCGTTTTACCAAAACGGGTGAAGCGGCGGGGGTCACCATCATTGATGATTACGGCCATCACCCTGTTGAAATTCAGGCCGTGCTAAAGGCGGCGCGCCAAGCGGTCGAAGGGACGCAAGGCCGTGTGATTGCGGTTATGCAGCCACACCGTTACACAAGGTTATCAAGTTTGTTTGATGATTTTTGCAAATGCTTTAATGATGCGGACGCTGTTATTGTGGCGGATGTTTACGCGGCGGGAGAACAGCCGATTGCAGGCGCAGATAAAGACAGCCTTGCCAAGGGGTTGGTCGCGCATGGTCACAAACATGTTCAGGTTTTGCCGTCGCCGGATGATTTGGCTTTGATGTTGTCATCTCAAGTGCGGACGGGAGATTTTGTTATTTGTTTGGGTGCGGGGGATATTACAAAGTGGGCTTACGCACTTCCAAAGCAGCTGGAAGCCGTTTTTTCAAGCACGCAAAAACAAAGGGCATAACGATGCCCCAGACAAAAACAATGTCCTCACATCTGCCTGTCGTCCGCGGTCGTTACACGGAAAACGCGCCGCTAGGCTCTATGGGCTGGTTTAAATGCGGTGGCGTGGCGGAGGTTTTGTTCAAGCCTGCGGACGTGGATGATTTACAAAATTTTTTGACGAATTGCCCTCCTGAAATTCCCGTCCAGATTTTTGGCGCACTTTCCAACACCATCATTCGTGATGGCGGGCTGGCTGGAGTGACCATCCGCCTGGGGCGGGAGTTCGCGGGGATTGAGGCCGATGGGGAGTTTATGAAAGCTGGCGCGCTCGCGCTCGATGCCAATGTCGCACAAGTGGCGGCGGAAGCTGGGATCGGGGGTCTTGAGTTTTTGTCAGGCATACCAGGCACCATTGGCGGTGCGCTGCGGATGAATGCGGGGTGTTACGGCGTTGAGATGAAAGATGTTCTGGTGTCATGTGAGGCGCTGGACAGGGCGGGCAATCTTCACACATTGCATCCAAAAGAGATGGGAATGACGTATCGCCATGTGGACGTGCCCGAAGACTTTATTTTTATATCGGCCCTATTAAGAGGACAAAAAGACAGCGCAGACAATGTGTTGGAGCGTATGGCGGAAATAAAGCTTAAACGTGAAACCTCACAGCCCATTCGTGAAAAAACGGGTGGTTCTACTTTTGCCAATCCATCCGCGGATGAGATTGCCAAGGCAGGCCTGCCCGAAGGAACCAAGGTCTGGCAGCTGGTTGATAAAGTGGGTGGGCGCGGCCTTAAAGTTGGCAGCGCAGTCATGAGCGAAAAGCATTGTAATTTCATGATAAATGAAGGCGGCGCTTCCGCGGCGGATCTGGAAGCCCTTGGCGAAGAGATTCGCAAAAGGGTGGACGAACAATTTGGAATCACTCTACGCTGGGAAATTAAACGGGTAGGAAATTTGAAATGAAAAAGACGGTGGCATTGTTTGTGGGCGGATGGTCGGCAGAGCGCGAGGTGTCCTTGAACAAGGGCAAGGCGGTGGAAGCTGCTTTGAAGGAAGGTGGATACAACGTCAAACGCATTGATGTCACGCATGACCTTGAAAAACTTTTGAAGGATTTAACGCCCAAGCCCGATGCGGTTTTTAACAACCTGCATGGTCGCGGCGGGGAAGATGGCATCATACAAGGGCTTCTTGAAATTTTGGAAATTCCCTACACCCATTCTGGCGTTACAGCATCGGCCATTGGCATGAACAAGCCTCTGGCCAAAAAACTGGCGGCGAGCGTGGGCGTGCCAAGCGCAGATGGTCGCGTGGCAACCAAAGAAGAAGTTTTAGCGGGAAAAGTTATGGCGCCGCCGTATGTGGTTAAGCCACCCTGCGAGGGATCATCAGTGGGCGTGCGCATTATTTTGGAGAATGACAACCAGCTAGGGCTGGATGTTGAAAGTTGGACATTCGGCAATGAAGTTTTGGTGGAGCGTTACATTCCGGGTAAGGAATTGACGGTTGCTGTGCTGGATGGCCGCGCCCAAGCGGTTACGGAAATTATATCCCACACGCGTTTCTTCGATTATGAGGCGAAATATAAAGACACGCGCACCGAACTGGTTCTCCCTGCCAAAATTGCGCAGGATGTTTATAACAAGGCCATGGATTATGCGGAGCGTGTGTATAAGGTTTTAGGTTGTTCTGGCCTTGCCCGCTGTGATTTTCGATATGATGATTCCCAAAAGGGGTCTGATGGATTATACTTTTTGGAAATTAACACCCAGCCAGGTCTGACGGCAGAATCTATCGGCCCCTCGCAGGTTGTATATAATGGTAAATCCTTCATCGAGCTATGCTCGCACTTGGTTGAAACGGCAAAATGTCACGGTACGGTACAAGACGATCAAACATCCTTAAAGGGCGCGCAAGAACGTCAGAGCGCGTAATCCTTTTTGTCAAAAAATTTGGCATTCTGATTGCGGTGGTGGTCACTCTTTTTTGGGTTGGGTCATGGTTTTTTATGTCTGGAGCAGCAGATGCTGTCAGCCGCAGAATTGAAAATGCCTATCTGGGCACGACGGCGGGATGGGGTTTCGCGGTGCGCAACATCATGGTGGATGGTCGCCACGAAACCGATGTGGACACACTCAAAGCCATGATAGCCGTGGATAAGGGGAATCCTATTTTGGGTGTTTCCCCATCCGATGTGCAGGCCAGAATTGAAAAACTTCCATGGGTGAAAAAAGCGCGCGTGGAAAGACGCTTGCCAGACACTCTTTATGTTCAGATTGAAGAGCGCAAACCCGTTGCCTTGTGGCAAAAGCAAAAAAGACTGGTGTTGATTGATGGCGATGGTGTTGTGCTGACGGACCGCAACCTTGTCCGCTGGAAAGACCTTGTTATTGTGGTGGGGGATGAGGCGCCGATGAAGGCGGCAGAGCTTATGGCCATGCTAAAGGCGGAGCCCACAATTCTGGAACGGGTGGAAGGGGCAACCCTTGTGTCTGGCCGCCGCTGGGATTTAACCTTGAAGTCGGGGGCAGAGGTGAAACTCCCCGAAAATGATTTGGGCGTCGCGCTGCGCCGCCTTGCCATGAACCATGAGGAAGATTCCATTCTTGATAGGGATGTGTTGAGTATTGACGTGCGGGAAGAGGGACGTATAACCTTGCGCGCAAAGCCTGGCGCCGCCCAGGATTTCAACACCAATCTTAACGCCCACATCACCCCAGCCGCAGGCAAGCCGATTTAGATGGAAATCAGGGTTTTAGATATTTCTGAAAAAGAAAAGCTTGAGGACTTTCTTGTCTTGAATGGTGGCGAAGCGTGGAGGAGTCTCGGAAAAAGTTATATTGACTGCATGTTTTCGAAAGATTTCCGTCGCCCGACTTTTTTGGTGGCGGTAAATGGTGATGAGATTGTTGGATGTGCAGCTTTTTCGGAAGAATTTTTTACTGTAGGGGTTTGGGGCATAAGCTGGGTGAATGTTTGTAATAGTCAAAGGAACAAGGGGTTGGGCAAAACACTTGTTGAAGCTTGTCTTGTGGAGATTGAAAAACGGACGCGCGAAAGCGTAACAGTTATATTAAACACTTACCCGAACAAGACGGGTTTGTATGATAAAGTGGGTTTTAAGCCCGCGGGGAATGATTATGCAGGTGGCAGTTTGATGGTAAAATATTTGGAAAAAGTTAAATGAAACATAAAGTAAAACCCAAGGGCTCTATTCTCGCTGC
>CAUJHK010000125.1 GCA_963204715.1 Pseudomonadota bacterium
AGAATGAAGAAAAGCTCAGCGATCTTGATAAAAAAATTGAAACCGGGCGCAAGGAGCAATCGGACATAGAAAAGCGGCTGCGGCATGACAAAAGCTCTATCGGTGATTTGGTGCTTGCACTGGAGAGGCTGAACAGAACGCCGCCAGAGGCTATCATCGCCCGACCAGGGGCACCGCTGGAAACAGCGCAAAGTGCTATGCTGCTGCAAAGCATCCTGCCTGACATCTACACGCGTGCGGAGCGTTTGAAAAAGGATCTGGATCGATTGCAGGTTCTAGTGGCCACACTCGAAAAAGACCAAGAGGAAGTGAAAGCAACAGCTGCCGATCTGGCTGGCAAACAAAAAGAGATGTCCGCTCTTTTGGAAAAGCGAAAAAATATTTATGCAAAAACCCAAAAGGACATACAGCTAAGTGATTCAGCATTACGTGAAATAGCGACACAAGCCAAAAACCTGCAGGATCTGGTTGCGCTTATAGAAAAGCGCAAAAAAGAGGAAGAACAGGAACGCACAAATGTTGCCAGTGCTGGGACAGAAAATATCATTGAGGACAATGAAATTGTGAGGGTTTTGCGCCCCACTCCTATCCCCAAGACGGGGGCATCACAACTGCCTGTCTCTGGCGTTATACGTACGGGGTATAAGCAGACCAATGATATTGGGGCCGAAAGTCAGGGTTTGACCATAGAATCTCGCGCTGGAGCCTTGGTTGTATCCCCCATGGGCGGGGTTGTCCGCTATGCGGGCTATTTTAAAAACTACGGCAAGATAATCATTGTAGAACATGAAAAAGATTACCATAGCCTTATTGCAGGTTTGGCCAAAATTGATACAGTGGTCGGGCAATCTGTAGCCGCAGGGGAACCTATCGGAAGCTTGTCCAAAACATCATCTGATGGTGGCAACCCTAGCCTGTATTACGAACTGCGTTTGAATGGCGAACCTGTGAATCCCGCACGGAAATTTGCCGGACTTTAAAATTGATAAAAGGAATGTGCCTATGCGTCTGCCCTCTTCCCGTTTTACTTTTGCCATGTTTGTTGCTCTTACAGGATTGGGACTTCCTTTAGATCTATTGCATGCGCAAGAAGAAAAACGCACCGCCACGGAAGAACAGCTTAAGGCAGACCCTGAGGCCAACAACACATACAAGCAACTAAATTTATTCGGTGAGGTGTTTGAGCGTGTGCGCGCAAACTACGTAGACCCCGTGACAGACAAAGAGCTGATTGAATATGCTTTGAACGGTATGCTGTCTAATCTTGACCCCCACTCCAGCTATCTGAATGAAAAAGATTTTGGTGACATGCAGGTGCAAACCAAAGGAGAATTTGGCGGACTAGGCATAGAAGTAACAATGGAAAGCGGTCTTGTTAAAGTTGTATCGCCTATTGATGACACACCTGCTTTCAAAGCGGGCGTGCAGGCAGGAGATTATATCACACACATAGATGGGACACCTGTTGTGGGCATGACGTTGAATGATGCAGTGGACAAAATGCGCGGCAAAGTAGGCTCTAGCGTCAAGATTACAGTGCGCCGTGAGAAGGTGGATGAGGCCTTAGAGTTTTCTATCAAGCGCGACATCATTCGCATCAAATCTGTTCGTCATCATGTAGAGCAAGGCAACATAGGCTACATACGCGTAACAACCTTCAACCAGAACACGGTGGACGGCGTTGAGGCAGCAATTACCGACATTAAAAAACAAGTGCCTGAAGAAAAATTATTGGGCTATGTTCTTGACCTACGTAACAATCCAGGTGGCTTGTTAGATCAAGCGATTGGTTTGTCTGACCTGTTCTTGGACAAGGGGGAAATTGTTTCTACCCGTGGACGCAGTGAAGAAGACACAAAACGCGATAATGCAACACCTGGTGATATGGCTGATGGCAAGCCCATTGTGCTGTTAATCAATGGTGGCTCAGCTTCAGCCTCTGAAATTGTGTCAGGCGCTTTGCAAGACCACCGCCGCGCAATCTTGCTTGGGACAAAATCCTTCGGCAAAGGTTCTGTGCAAACCGTTATTCCTTTGCCAGGAAATGGTGCCATGCGATTGACGACCGCACGGTATTTCACTCCGTCTGGCCGTTCTATTCAGGCCAAGGGTATTGAGCCAGATATTCTGGTTGAGCAAGCCAAGATTGAAAGCTTAGGCAGTTCTGAGGATATTCATGAAGCTGATTTGCCAGGTGCTTTGAAAAACCCTGATGCGAAGGTTGTTGCGCCCGCGCCTGAAGTGAAAAAAGTTATTACAGAACCTGAAAAGCCAGAAGACAAGAAAGATGGCGCAAAGGCGGATGATAAAGACCAGGCCAAGGATGATTATCAGCTTTCAAGGGCTATTGATCTAATCCGTGGCGTGTCTATGTATGAGGGGCGCGTCAAAGCCAAATAAGCACAAACGTCAAGGTTTCATATCGAATGAAAGTGGCAGGCCCTATAAAATCGTTTTTAGATTCCTTTAAAACTGGCGTGGATGGGGCATCGGGCTTTTCCCGTCCGTTTGTTATGGGCATGGCAGGTTCAACTCTTTTGGTGCTGTTGGTTTTCTTATGGCTTTATGTGCGGGCAGACGACACAGCACAAAGCCTGCAAAAAATTGTCCCCGTCAAAACGGCGATGATAGAAGTGCCTGAAATAGAGCAAGCGGGAAAAGACTCCCCTGATGTTAAGCTTGAGGCACAAAAAAATATAAGCGCCCTCACACCTGCCCCCATAGAAGGCATGTTTGAAGAAAACAAAGGTAAATACCTGCCCATTATTCGGGTGCAAGATGGCGTGACGCCTTTGGATGTCTATAAAAAACCCTTCATACCCATTGAGGGCGCATCTTACATCTCTTTGGTGGTAGTTGATTATGGGCTGTCCGAAGAAACTTCGCAGGCCATGCTGGAAATGCTTTCCCCAGATATCACTTTTGCCCTCTCCCCTTATGCGGAAAACCTCAGCAAATGGGCATCCTCTTCACGCGCTTTTGGGCATGAGTTCTGGCTATCCTTGCCCATGGAAACCAAAGACTACGGCCAAAGCGATACAGGCCCTATGACTATTTTAAAAAACGCGATTGAGCAGGAAAATTTAAGCCGCCTGTCCCGCGTTCTTGAAACGAGCGTTGGCTATTGCGGCCTTGTCACGCAAAAGGGACATAGTTTTGAGCCTGCCGAGCGCAGTCTTTCGCCTGTTATAAAGGAGATACAAAAACGCGGCCTTGGCCTTGTTGAATCCAGCCCTGACATGACAGAGGATGGTGTTGTAAAGAATAATATATGGCTGGATGAGGATTTAAGACCAACAGCCATTGAAGGAGCTTTTAAATCTATTGAACAAAAAGCGCATCGTGACGGACACGTCGTTGTCTTTGCCCGTCCATACCCTGTCTTGCTTAAACAGATTAAAGACTGGAGCGATGGCCTGAAAGACAAAAATTTACAGCTCGCGCCTCTGTCCTACAGTGCGGAGTAATAAAGCGTGAACGCCTCTTCCTTGCCATATCGTCCTTGCGTTGGTCTTTGTTTGTTTAACAAGGAAGGCAAGGTTTTTGTAGGAGAGCGTCTTGATGGATCAGAAAAAGGCGCATGGCAAATGCCACAAGGTGGGATTGACGAAGGCGAAGATGTTGTCACCGCGGCCTTTCGTGAATTAAAGGAAGAGATTGGCACAGACAAAGCAGAGATTATCCGCATTCATAGTGAGAAACTAAAATATGATATTCCTGAAAATGTGCGCGCACGCTTGCCTTGGGGAAATGTGTATCAAGGACAGGAGCAAACATGGGTTGCGCTACGGTTTACGGGTGTTGAAAGCGATATAAAGCTTGATGCGTGGGACCACCCTGAATTTGGCCAGTACAAATGGGTAAAGATTCAGGACGTTCCGCGCTTGATTGTGCCGTTCAAAATTGAAACCTATCGTCAGGTTGTCAGCGCGTTCGCAGACATTGCATGGTCCTAATTTGAATCACCCAATAAAAAACCCCGCTTGATGCGGGGTCTTTCCTTATTGGTTTAGCGGTGACCATGCGGGGTCTGAGCCATCGCGCGGTGTGGGCAGCACCCTTTCGTTATAGCCTGTGATGTCAATGGTATAGAGCTTGACCGAACCACCAGAGTCTTTAAAGAAGGTCAACACACGGCCATTGGGTGACCAGCTTGGTCCTTCCACATGATAGGCTTGCGTGATAAGACGCTCACCCGTACCATCAGGGCGGATAACACCCAGATAAAACTGCCCCTTGCTCATTTTGATAAAAGCTATCAAGTCACCACGCGGTGACCACACAGGGTTGGCGTAGCGACCATCACCAAAGGTTATGCGGCGTGCTTCTCCTCCGCCTGCTCCCATCACATAAATTTGCTGTGTACCTCCACGGTCAGACTCAAACACAATCTGTTTTCCATCAGGAGAATAGCTTGGCGCTGTGTCAATGCCAGGGCTTTGCGTAAGACGGCGCGACTTCTTTGATCGCAAATCCATCTCGTACAAATCAGTATTGCCTGCTGATGCCATGCTCATAACAATTTTGCCGCCATCAGGTGCAAAACGTGGTGCGAAGGTAATGCCTGGAAAATCCCCCAAAACATCTTGGCGGCCTGTGTCAATGTTATAAAGATAAACCCGTGGTTTTCCACCTTTGTAGGACATATAGGTTACCTCTTGCGAGGTGGGCGAAAAGCGCGGGGTTAAAACAAGGTCTGCCTCGCCTGTCAGGTAGCGATGGTTCGCGCCATCTTGATCCATAATGGCAAGGCGTTTGATACGGTTTATTTTTGAGCCTGTTTCAGAAATGTAAACAATGCGGGAATCAAAATATCCATCCTCGCCCGTGATGCGTTTATAAACCTCATCAGAGATAATATGCGCAATACGCCGCCAGTTTTGCGCTGTCGTCATGTAAGCCATGCCTGAGATTTGCTTTTGGGAAAACACATCCCACAAGCGAAACTCCACACGCGTACGCCCATCAGGTGCTTGCGTCACAGTGCCAGACACTAAAGCTTGCGCATTGATGGCACGCCACTCAGGAAAACGCGGGCCATCTTTTTGAATGGATGCAGGGTTTTGAATAAATGCCCCTGGGCTTAAAGGTTTGAAAAGGCCAGAGCCGCGCAGGTTATTGGTGATAATGTCAGGAATATCTTTTGCAAAGGCTGCAAATTCCGGACGTTCAGGGTAGAACGGGCTAATGGCGATTGGGACAGGCTCAATTTTCCCTTTGCTGACATCCACGCGCAGCTGGGCATGGGCAGGTGTAGCCACCATCACCAAAAATGCTAATACCAAAAACTTTTTCATCCGATGAATCCTTATATAAAAACGAGTGTTATTTTTAGCAGAAAAGAGAGACTGATACCAAGCCTAGATTACAACATTTCCCGTGGGTCAAACGTAACAACCATGTCTTTCCATTGGTCATATTTATCGGGGTTTAGAACAAGAGTTTCGCACTGGGGCGAGTTAACGGCGCGTATGGCGGAATCGGCGGCCGCACGGAAATAACTGTCTTGTGAGTAACGCCATTGGTCAACGATGGTTGCACTCATGACATGCCTGTCGGGCGACACCGTAAGCCTGACCTCCACGACAAGGTCTTCCGCGTAGCGTGCGCCAGCCTGTATGCTCCAGCACCTGGAAAGCTGTTGGCGCAACGCATCAAGCTCGCTCATGGTCATGGTGTCAGAGATGGGGCCAGCGGCGGCGGGCGCAGGAGCTTCTGCGGTTTTACTTTCTGGCAAATCCTCTTCCACAACAGGATCACTGTCCTGAAGGTTTTTTAACAGCTTCGAAAAGTCTTGCTGGTCTTCAGGCTTGGCCTCTTCCTTTGGTTTTTCCTCAGGTTCCGGTTTTTCCAGTTTTTCTGTCGGCGGCGGCGGCACAACAGGTTTTGGTTTGGGCTTATCAACGACTTTTGGTTTTGGTGGCGTTATTTCCTTAGGGGGTTCTACGGCCTCAACCTTTGGAGGGGCTGGCGGCTTTTCCTTTACAACAGGTTTTTCTTCAGGTGGCTTTTCGGGCGCGGGCTGTGATTTTACCTCTGGTCTGTTGGTTGTGGTCATTTCTGCAATCGGAAGAATTTCAATAGGAATAGCTGTCGATTCCATAGGGTCGGGCTGCCTCTTTAAATATGGCAAGCCCGTAAAGGCAATTACAACAATGGCGATGTGAAAAATGGCAGACACAATCAAAGGCGTTTTCATGCCTTCTGGTATGTCGTCCCATTTATTTTTGAGTGTTGATGCCATCGCCATGATTCAAACTTTTGCGAAACTTTGTGGCGGTTTTAAGAACCAGATTCTGAAATTAGTGCCACTTTGTTAAACCCAGCGCCATTGATGTTCCCCAAAATGCGCATAACCTTGCCGTAATCGAGTGATTTATCGGCGCGTATGTAAATTCTTCTGTCGGGGTTGTCTTCAGTCATCGAGGTCAAAATGATGATAATTCGCTCTTCGGTGACTTCCGTTTCGCCAACAAATATGCGGCCATCCTTGGCGATGGACACTTCCAAAGGCTTGTTGTCCTCATCGCTAATGGCCTTGGCTTTTGAGTCTGGAAGGTCGATGGGCACACCAGCCGTTAAAAGCGGAGCTGCCACCATAAAGATAATCAAAAGAACCAGCATAACGTCAACCATGGGTGTGACGTTGATTTCGGCCATGGGACGATAACCGCCGCCTCGCCCTTTGTTATAACCTCCGCCGCCTGTGGACATACCCATGATTATGCTACTTTCTTGGCGGAGCGTCCGCCTTCTTGCGCTTCAAGGTGGCGCGATAAAATTGCCGAAAATTCGGTCACAAACGCATCAAGACGACCCGCGTAGCGTGATAGTTTTGAGCTGTATCCGTTGTACGCGATAACGGCTGGAATAGCGGCCACCAAGCCAAGCGCAGTCACGAACAAGGCTTCGGAAATACCAGGAGCAACCACGGCGAGTGATGTGTTGTTAGAATGCGCTATAGAATTAAAGGAGTTCATAATTCCCCAAACCGTACCAAACAAACCAATAAATGGTGCGGTGGAACCCACAGTTGCCAAAAAGGTCATGCCGCGTTCAAGGCGAACCATTTCGCGGCTAATCGCAATTGCCATGGCGCGTTCAACACGTTGACGTAAGGAGGCCTGAAGTTGTTCACGGTCAGGAACACCCCCAGATACAGTATTTTGCCACTCTTCCATGCCTGCAGAAAACACTTTTAAAAGCGGGTCATGCGGGCTTTTTTTAATGCGTTGGTAGAGCTTGTCCAAAGGCTCCCCCGACCAAAAAGCGTCCTCAAACTTGTTGGCGCGGCGGTTGAGCTTGCCCAAAGTTGCCTTTTTTTCAAAAATAATAGCCCAGCACCAGACAGAGGCAAATACCAATATCATCGCCACCACCTTGACGATAATGTCCGCATGCATAAAAAGCGCGATAATGCTCAGGTTTCCATCAAAGGACTGGCCTGCGGCCACGGCATCGACGGCGTTGCTTGTTCCACTCATGTTTTACTACTCCTGTAATTTGTCTCTTACCATGTCGGGTATGCGCACAGGTCTGGCACTTTGCGCCCCGACACAGACAATGGTAACTGTCATGGAGAAAAGCATATAATCTTGGCAAAAAATAGACTGATTCAATAGAAAAGAGCTGTTTTTCATTTCTTTTAAGGATGTTTCCACCCGCAAAAGTTCGTCCAGCCTCGCAGGTTTTAAATAATCCGCCTCCAGATGACGCACCACGAAGATAACCCCCAAATCCTGATGGATGAGTGAGGACTGCAAACCCACATCCCGTAAGTATTCAGACCGCGCCCTTTCGCACCAGCTTATATATTTGGCATGGTACATAATACCACCCGCATCGGTGTCTTCATAGTAAACGCGATATTCGCAAGAATGGGTATGGGGCATGGCGTAACCTTCTTGATTCTAAGAAAGTTAATGTAGAGTTTTATTGACCGTCAAACAACTCATCCATCAAGGGTTTTTTGGGTTTCAGGCCAAAATAATCATACCCTTTGGCGGAGATGACGCGCCCGCGCGGGGTGCGTTGCACCAGACCTTGTTGCATCAGATAGGGCTCAATCACATCTTCTATAACGTCGCGCTGTTCGGACAAAACGGCGGCGATGGTTTCTATGCCCACAGGGCCGCCGTCATAGTTTTCTATAATGCAGTTTAAGTATCGTCTGTCCATGCTGTCCAGCCCCGCCCCATCCACATCCAAGCGGGAAAGCGCAGCGTCCGCCTCTTTTGCACCAATGGTCTTTTGTCCACCCACGGCAGCAAAGTCGCGCACGCGGCGGGTCAGCCTTCCCGCAATTCTGGGCGTCCCGCGTGATCGGCGGGCAATTTCCAACGCGCCATCCATCGTCATCGACATTTTCATGATTTTGGCCGAGCGTGTTACAATGCGCGTAAGCTCTTCATGGTTATAAAACTCAAGTCGCAAGGGTATGCCAAACCTGTCACGAAGTGGGTTGGTCAAAAGGCCGCTTCGGGTGGTTGCCCCTATCAATGTGAATGGCGCAAGATCAATTTGAACAGACCGCGCGGCTGGCCCTTCACCGATGATTAAGTCAAGCTTGCGATCTTCCATAGCGGGATATAAAATTTCCTCTACCGCAGGGTTTAGACGATGGATTTCATCAATAAATAAAACATCGTGTGGTTGGAGATTGGTGAGAATGGCAGCCAGATCCCCTGCCCGCGCAATGACAGGGCCAGATGTTGCACGAAAACCAACGCCCAGTTCACGGGCAATAATCTGCGCCAATGTTGTTTTGCCAAGCCCTGGTGGGCCAAACAGCAAAACGTGGTCCATGCACTCACCGCGCGTTTTTGCGGCCTCGATAAAAACGGACAAATTTTCACGAAGGCTTTTCTGTCCTACAAATTCGGATAACGTATCAGGGCGCAGCGGCGTTTCATCAAACTTTTCGCCATCCAATAATTCTTTTTTTAAGGCAGGATTAATCATGCGCTAAGTTCCTTTAACGCCAAGCGAATGATGTCAGACAAAGACATGGCGTCGTTGTCGTTTGCCTTTGTTTTGGCTTGAACAACAGCCTGAAAAGCATCGCCGCGTGCATAGCCAAGGTTGACTAGTGCAGAAACAGCATCATTGTCAATGGTTGGTAACGGATCAGCGTTTTTAGTGTGAGAATTTTTAATGCCATCGGCCTTAGACACTGGCGACAAATCCATTTTGGCCGCCTTGTCTTTTAGCTCGGTCAAAATTCTAAGCGCGAGTTTTGGCCCTACGCCATCGGCCTGATTAAGCGCACCTTTGTCACCAGAGGCAATAATGAATCCCAATCGCTCTGGTGGGCAAACACCAAGAATAGACATCCCTACGCGCGCGCCCACGCCTTGAACGGACGTTAAAAGGCGAAACCATTGCTGTTCTATAGCATCTTTAAACCCGTACAGATTTATGGCGTCTTCACGTACATGGGTATCAATTAAAAGCGAAGCGACATCGCCCGTCTGTCCTGAATTTTGCAATGTGCGTGGGGAACAATGGACAAGATATCCCACGCCTGCGACATCCAATAAAATATAATCAGTGCCAAAGGAATCTATAATGCCAGAAAGTTTACCAATCATCGCACACCCCCAGCCATAATCTGTGCAAAGCGGTTGCGGGAACTGGCATGGTGCACATGGCATATCGCAATGGCAATGGCGTCCGCTTCATCCGCGCCAAGGCCACGTCCGACTGCGGGAATGAGAGTGCGCACCATCATTTCCATTTGGTCTTTGGTGGCATGGCCGTTTCCCACAATTGATTTTTTAATGAGGTTGGCCGCATATTCATGCACCATAATGCCAGCGCGCGCTGGCACAACCATGGCCACACCGCGCGCCGCGCCAAGTTTTATGGCAGACGCAGCATTGTTATTCATGAAAGTTTCTTCAATGGCGGCCTCATCGGGCTTATGCAGGTTTAAGACGGCCTGCATGCCTTCGTCAATTTGGCAAAGCCTTTCGGCCAACGACAGGTCTGCATCTGTCTTAATCAAGCCGCAAGCAATATAGTGAAGCGCATTTCCATCCGCCTCAATAATACCCCATCCTGTTTTCTGTAAACCCGGATCAATTCCTAGAATCTTCATCCCTAAAAGATAGCATTGGAAGAACAAAACGTAAACGTCAAAAAATGGGCCTACGCCATCAAGCGTTCCATAATGTCGTCGGTGACTTCGAAATTGGTATAGACGTTTTGAACGTCATCATTGTCTTCCAGCAAATCAATCAGTTTGATAATTGATTTTGCCGTTTCCTCATCCACGTTCGCCATCACGTTGGGCTTGAACACCATGCCTGATTTTTCAGGTTCGCCATATTTTACAACCAAGGCTTCACGCACGGCGGCATAATCGTCGATTGAACAGGTTATTGTGTGGCTTTCCTCATCGCTTTCGGCGTTGTCTGCCCCTGCTTCTACGGCGCTTTCAAACATGGCGTCGGCGGATGCTTTATCGGCGGGGTAAATAATTTCCCCGACGCGATCAAACATAAACCCAACCGAATTGGTTTCCCCCAAAACACCGCCAACTTTGGTAAAGTAAGACCGCACATCGGCCACCGTGCGGGTGCGATTATCGGTTAGGGTTTCAACAATAACCGCTACGCCATTGGGGCCATAGCCTTCATAGCGAATGGTTTCATAGTTGTCGGCACTGTTGGCACCTGTTGCGGAATCGATAGCGCGTTTAATTCTGTCATTGGGCATATCAACAGCGCGTCCTGCCGAAATAGCGGCACGAAGACGGGGGTTTGATTGTGGGTCTGGCCCACCCAGTTTTGTGGCTACAATAATTTCACGTCCAATTTTTGTAAAAATTTTGGCGCGCTTGGCGTCCTGCGCGCCTTTGCGGTGCTGAATATTTTTGAACTTGGAATGGCCGGCCATTTAAAACTCCTTTAAACGGGAACTATTTACACCGAAGGGGTGTGGTTTTGCAAGCGGGGGCCGATAATTATTGGTTCAATGCGGGTGCATAACCCCTTTGCATTGGTTTCAATAAAAGTACCACAAAAAGTGGCTTCCCCATCGGCTGGGACAAGCCGCTCGGACGGAGTCTTTTTAACAAAACGATGTATGGGGATATCTTTTCGTACACCAATCACCGAATTATAATCCCCCGTCATGCCCGCATCAGTTTGGTACCCTGTCCCGCCATCAAAAACCTGGCAATCTGCCGTTGGCATATGGGTGTGCGTTCCCACCACAGCAGACACGCGGCCATCAAGGTAATGGGCAAAGGCATTTTTTTCAGATGTCGCTTCACCATGGAAATCCACGAAAATAGCATCAACATTTTGACCAATTTTGTAGTCTTTTAAAAGTTCATCCATGCCAGTAAATGGGCAATCCAGATTTTCCATGAAAAGGCGTGCCAGCGCATGGGTGATTAAAATTCTCTCTCCCGCTGCGGTAGTAAATAAAAACGATGAATTTCCCGTTGTGCCTTTTGGAAAGTTGATGGCGCGAATAAGTTTTGGATCGCGGCCAATATACGGGATAACTTCGCGTTGATCCCACACATGGTTTCCCGTGGTGATGCAATCCGCCCCCGCTTCATAAAATTCCTTGCAGTTGGCTTCCGTAACCCCCAGACCATGGGCGGCGTTGTCAGCATCCACAATGGCGCAGTCAATCTTCAGACTCTTCTTTAAAACGGGAAGGTGTTTGGTAACAGCGTCGCGCCCCGACCGTCCCATCACATCGCCAACAAATAATATACGCATAAAAATCCTTTTTAAAAAAACATCACACAGAGATCACAAATGTTTCACAAAGAACGCAAAGTTTTTATAAAGCTCTGTGCGCTTTGTGCGTCTTAGTGCACTCTGCGTGAGGTGTTTATGTCCTAAAATCATGCACGGCTTTGGGCGTGATAATCATATCCAGCCTTTGGTCGTGGTCTTCCACAGGTAAGTTAAACAACACGGCCTGCGCGGCAAATGCAACCCCCACGGCCAAAATATTACGTTTTTTTCGCAAAGCCGCCAGCGTGGTATCATAATGCCCTGCCCCGCGGCCAAGCCTGTTGCCCTTTAAATCAAACGCCAGCATGGGCACCACGACAATGTCTGGCTCAACCAATTCCAGTGCTGGAGGAACAAAAATTCCAAAATCGCCTTTTACCAAGTCCCCCTTTCCGTCCCATTTTGAAAAGGTCATTTCGCGGGTTGTTTTATGGGCAATGGGCAGGGCAATTTGCACGTTCCGTCGCATCAAATCATCCATGATAAAGCGCACGTCAAATTCATGCGCCATCGGCCAATACAAGGCAACGGTTTGGGTATCAGCAACGGGGACATGGGATTGGAACAAGGCGGCCGCGTCTTCTGCGCTTTCGTCTTCAAGGTTGATGTGTTCCATATGGAATAGTGCGTGTTCACGCAGTTCTTTTTTATTAGTCATGGGAATCTTATAAATGAAAAATAAAAGCGCCGCGAGTACCGTGTCGGAAAACGGAATCCGCATGTGGCCCTGTTACCAGGTGGGCCCCAAATAACCAGACCAAGATCTGGACAGCGTCAGGTCCCTAATGCGAACGATTATCGGCCTCTGGGATTAAGTCCAATCACGAGTACCGCAGCTATGGTCAATATAGCCCTAAATTCCTTAAAGTCACGTTTATTCGGGGTGTTTTGTCATTCTGAGCTTTAGGCGAAGAATCTCATAAGATCCTTCAGTCGCTATGCTCCTTCAGGATGACAAGTGAAGCAGTCTGGCAGATTCTATAGTTTCTGCAAATTCCCAGCAATGGCGTCAATACGGGCGGCCAGAAGGTCAATGGCGGACACAATGGCCACCTCTTCTTCTTCCGTGATAGCCACACCAACGGGGGCTTGCCCAGACATCGGCACGCCTTGAGCCTTCATATCGGCGATTTCATCGGCCAAAATAATGGAAGTTAAGACCAAAAGGTGGGATTCATTGGTGGCTGCGCCTGCGCGGGCAATTTCCTTTAAGCGGCCATCGACAAAACGGGCAAGTTCTTGCACGCGCTTTTCCTGTCCATCGTCACAGGCAATTCCGTAATTGCGTCCATTAATGGTGATGCTGATTTCGGCCATATTAACCCCGCCCTTCTTTTAGGATTTGTTCAACCTGATTAATGGCCGTATCCAAGCGTGTGGCCAACATGCGTACGTTCATAGGGTTCATGGTGGATGGCGCAGAGCTGAAAAGATCAGGCGTAGCAGGTGCTTGCGCCCCCTTCTTCACAGAAGGGGCGGATTTCTTGGTTTCAATCGCACCTTCCAGCTTTTCAACCGCGGAATGTAACTTGTTCAATGATTTACGAATGGCTGCACTCACGGCGGCACCTCATTTTTGTTTCTTTAGAATAATTTATGTTTGTTAGATAACTTTATTTATGACCTTCCCTAAGCTGTGGTCAAGCAGGACATAAGGGTTTTCCCGTCTTTTTTGCCTTTTGAGCCTATTGGATGGTTGACCCATGGATAAGGCTTGGGCATTGTACGAAAAATCAACGAGGAGTGACCATGACCCAAGCCGCCCTGAAAGCCACAAATACCACCCTGTCCGCGCCAGAAATGAAGAAAATGGCAAATGCTATCCGCTTTTTGGCGCTGGACGCGATTAAAAAAGCAAATTCAGGCCACTCAGGCATGCCGATGGGCATGGCGGATATCGCGACCGTGCTGTATTCCAAGTTTTTGAAGTTTGACGCGGCTCATCCCGCTTGGCCTGATCGTGACCGTTTGATTGTGTCTAACGGACACGGGTCTATGATTTTATACGCGCTGGCTTACCTGAATGGCTACAAGGCGATGACATTGGATGAAATTAAAAACTTCCGCCAGCTGCATTCAAAAACCCCAGGTCACCCAGAAATTGATGTGTCCATTGGCGTGGAAACAACCACTGGGCCTTTGGGACAAGGTATCTCAAACGCTGTTGGCTTTGCGGTGGCAGAGCGTGTGCTCAATGCCCGTTTTGGAGACGATTTTATAAACCATTACACCTATGTCTTTGCTGGAGATGGGTGCTTAATGGAGGGTGTAAGCCATGAATCATCTTCTCTTGCGGGTCATTTAGGGCTTGGAAAATTGATTGTCTTTTTTGATGATAACAACATCACCATCGACGGCCCCACCTCCATAACGTCTTCCGAAAACATTTCAAAGCGTTATGAATCTTACGGCTGGCATGTGCAGTCCATTGATGGCCATGATACTGCTGCCATTGAAGCAGCCATTATTGCTGCGCAAAAATCTGATGTGCCTTCCATTATATGCTGCAAAACCAAAATTGGCTTTGGCGCACCTACGCAAGAAGGTAAGTCAAGCGCGCATGGCGCAATTACAAATGATGATGAAATTGCAGGCACACGTAAAAATCTTGACTGGCCATATGAGCCCTTTGTTGTTCCAGATGATGTTTTAAAGCTCTGGCGCGGTGTAGGACAATCTTGCGCTGATGAATATAAAGCGTGGGAAAAGCGCCTGACAGCTTCTTCAAAAGCGCAAGAATTTAAAAATACCTTTGATCTGGATGTGGTCAATGAAATAACTCCCATCATTTCGTCTTTGAAAAAGGCTTTTGTTCAAGACAAGCCAAAACTGGCTACACGCCAGACATCAGGTGAATGTTTGGAAAAACTTGTCCCCGCTCTGCCACAAATGATTGGCGGGTCTGCGGATTTAACAGGCTCAAACAAC
>CAUJHK010000126.1 GCA_963204715.1 Pseudomonadota bacterium
GCGTGCGATGCGGTTCATACCATGGGGCCTGATACAATATTGTTGACCTCGCTCATTCACGCGCAAACGGATGATGCCGAAATTTCCATGATGGCATCGCGCAAGGGTGGCAAAAAATTTATGGTGACCACGCCGCGCCTGCCTCTCGACCCCGCCCCCAATGGCGCGGGTGATTTTACAGCCGCCCTGTTTTTGGCGCGTCACTTGATGGGGGATGATTTAAAAACTGCCCTGTCCATGACGGCGGGCGCGGTTTTTGCGCTGTTTGAGGAAACGATGCGTGCGGGAACGCGGGAATTGGCGTTGATTGCCGCGCAAGATGAGTTTGCGAATGCGAAGGGGATGGATGTTGTGGGGTTGTAACTTCATTGTCGTTGCAAGCAAAGCGAAGCAATCCAGCTTTTTAAAACCTCACCCCACGCCCTACAAACTCGTCATCCCCGCGCACGCGGGGATCCATATTTTTATATACAGAGTTACAGAGGTGGGGATTTTTAATAAAAAAACTTCCCTTAAGCTTTCTCGTAATTTGCGTTTTAAATCTCTTTAAACCTTAACACGAAGGCCACGAAGATTTTATAAAAGACCTTGGCGGCCTTTACGCTTCTAATAAACTTTGCGTGAACGAATCTTAAAAACTCAGAAACTCCGTTTCTCCGCGTTAAATCACATATCATTTTTTGGCGTGGAATCTGGCTTAGGCGCGCCTTGCTGAGAGATAATACTATAGGTTTGAGAAAATTCTTCAGGTTGAATGCCATAAATGTCGTTATCACCGCTACCTTTAACTAAAACGCCTCCAGACTTAATCCGCATCTCTTCACCCCAAGGCGCTATAAATGAGACGCTTTCGGAAAGGCTTACAACTCTAACAGGATCAAATTTTGGCGCGAATGTATTTTCTCCGACTTGGTCATATCTACTTTCAAATTTTGCTGGGTCGACTAAATATTGCTCTCCACTTGGATTTGTTACTTTGTAACCACCGTTCTTACCCGCAGTTTTTTCTGTTTCAACGTGACCATCAGCCATAATTGTTTCAACAACAGTCCCTTCAGGGACTTTTTCTGCCATAACTTGTGCTGTCTTTTGCGCCCAAGATGCTTTTGACCAGTCAGTATAACTTGCTGGGTCTATTTTTTTAAAATCACTCACAATTTACTCCGTTTCAATAAACTCTTAAAGAAACATTATGTGATAACGACATTTATGTCAATAAAAACTTCTTTTAAACTTCGTGTCCTTAGTGTTAAAAACTAGATCCCCGCTTTCGCAGGGATGACACGTTTATAGGGAATTACAAATTGAATTTATTCCTATTTTGTGTTACCCTCATAGAGTAAAGTCCACAGTTGCGGCCAAACGTTAATGTTGACCAACATTTGCCTTTTAAAAAATGTGGACTTAGTCCACCAACATTAACCTTTTGCCTGTCCCTGCCGTCGTTGCGAGGAATGAAATGACGAAGCAATCCAGACAAACGATTGATAAGAATGGATTCCTGCCTTCGCGGGAAAGACGGGGGTTGCTGATAAACTCTTCGTCCCTTCGCTTCTTCTCGTTTGACCTTTTAAAAAAATGTGGACTTAGTCCACCAACATTAACCTTTTAACACCGCTTGGGCGCAGAAAGGTTAAGCCGCCGCCTTCATATACTTGTTGACCAACACTTCGGCGATTTGAACGGCGTTGAGCGCCGCGCCCTTGCGTAAATTCTCGGACACGCACCAGAAATTTAATCCGTATGGGACAGATTTGTCTTCGCGTACGCGGGACACAAACACATCATCCTCCCCCGCAATGTCAACGGGCGTGACATACCCCAAATCGGAATCAAGGTCTATGACGGTGACACCGCGTGCTTTGTTCCATGCTTTAAAGGCATCTTTGGGGGATAACGGGCTTTCGAATTCCACGTTCACCATTTCCGAATGGCCGATAAACACAGGCACACGAACGCAGTTTGCGCACACGTTGATATTCGCGCCCATAATCTTGTTGGTTTCGACGACCATTTTCCATTCTTCTTTGGTCATGCCGTCATCCATAAACTTATCAATTTGTGGTATTACATTGAAAGATATCTGTTTTGGGAAGATGTCGGGGTTCGCCTGGTCATTCATATAAAAGTGGCGTGTCTGTTGGAACAATTCATCCATCGCTGGCTTGCCGCCGCCTGATACGGACTGATACGTTGACACCACCACGCGTTTTATTTTTGCAATGTCGTTCAAGGGTTTGAGCGCAACAGCCATCTGGATGGTTGAACAGTTAGGGTTGGCAATAATACCCTTTTTCGTATGCCAGTCAATGTCGTGCGGGTTTACTTCTGGCACGACCAACGGCACATCTTCATCCATGCGAAAATGGCTTGTGTTGTCAATCACAACCGCGCCAGCCTTGGCGGCGATGGGCGAAAACTCTGCCGACACCTTTGCGCCAGGGGATGAGAGAACAATATCTGTTCCCTTAAAATCAAACTTGGCTAGTTCATGGACATCAATGTCCTTATCGCCAAAAGAAATCTTTTTGCCAACAGATCGTGCCGAGGCCAATGCCACCACGTCATCCACGGGGAAATTTCGCTCATGCAGAATGTTGAGCATTTCATGCCCCACATTGCCAGTCGCCCCAACCACAGCCACTTTGTAGCCCATAATAACCTCGTTTGAATTGATTTTGCGTTTGTATCTATTGTGATAGAATGAAAACGCCCTATAACTCAAGGACTTTTCTTAAAAAGATCATCATGGAAACCACCGCCTTTGACTCCATCCCCATAGGGGTTTGCCTACTAAGACGCGACCGCAAGGATTTGACCTGCCTTTATGCCAATAAAGCCATGGTTGCCATGATGGAAAGTGACCCACGCCATAAAAACCTTGAGGATTTTTGGAAAGGCACGGAAGCTGCCGATTTGGCCAAGCGGCTAAAAACCCCAACGCCGCCATCAGAAGGCACCCTGCCCTATCTTTGCGGCGGCCAACAAAAATGGGTTTTGCTAACCATATCGCAAGAACGCTACAAGGGGGAGGATGTATTTTGCCTTTGGGCGACAGACATTTCCGCCAGCAAGGATGCAGAGCAAACCTTGAAAAATGCAGTGGCCCACGCAGATGCCCTGACCAACCAAAAGTCCAACTTTCTGGCGACTATAAGCCATGAAATCAGAACGCCGATGCAGTCTGTCTATGGCTTGCTTGAAATGATTGAGCTGGAAAAACCAGCACCATCTCCCAATATTTTATCCATGGCGCAGACGGCCCGAAACTCCGCCAGTGGTCTTTTGGAAATTCTGGATGATGTTCTGGATTTTGCCAAAATGGATGCGGACCAGATGGAGCTTGATGCCTTTGAAGTGCCTGTGCGCACGCTTTGTCGCGGCATTTTAGAGGCCTTGTCGGTCAAGGTTCAGGGCAAGCATGTAAAACTTCTGGATGAGATCGCGCCAGACGTTCCTTTTGTGATTGTGGGTGATCCAAAACGCCTGCGGCAAATTATTATCAACCTGATGGGCAATGCCATGAAGTTTACCAAAGATGGGTCTGTAACCATCCGCGTGGGACGAAATGGAAGTGTCCTGCCCCAGCCTGCTCGCGGTTTAAACTTAAGATTTGAAATTGTCGATACAGGCATTGGCATGTCTGACGACGTTGCGGGAAAGCTTTTCCGTCCCTTTGCGCAGGCGGATAATTCCACCTCCCGCAAATATGGTGGTACAGGGCTTGGCCTTTCCATCTGTAAAAAGCTGGTCGAGATGATGGGCGGGCAGATTGGCGTGACATCCAAGCCTGGAAAAGGCTCTGTCTTCTGGTTTGAAATCCCGACCGAAGAAGTAAGCACAGATGCGCAGGTCTTAAATCTGCCGAGCCTTGATGGGCTTTCGGTTTTATCCGTCGAAGACCACCCGATGGGCGCAAAAGAAATTGTAAAATCTTTAAAATCCATGGGTGCCAAGGTTGAAAGCTGCGCCACGGTCGCTGAAGCCCTTACTCTGGTTAAACGTATTCCCTTTGATGTCGGCATTATAGACCAAGGTTTGCCAGATGGTTTGGGGCTGGACTTAATCCGCGACATCATGGCCGTCAGGCCTTTTATGGGTCTTGTCATGTACACAGTGCGCGATGATGCCGGCTTGCAACACTCCCTACAGTCACTTGGCGTGTCATATCTTTCAAAACCTGCAAGCCGTATTGGCCTTGGGGAGGCGGTGCGCGACGCCGCCTCAAAAACCCAGCAATTGGGGATTGAAGGGCCGCGCAAAATGCTTATCGCCGAAGACACAATGGCGGTACGCGACGTTTTGCAAAGGCAACTCACGTCTTTAGGCGTTGACGCCACCTTCGTCGAAAATGGGGTTGATGCTCTTTATGCCGTCCGTAGCGGAGAGTACGGGATTCTTTTAACAGATCTCCACATGCCTGAAATGGATGGCTACGGCGTTATCGCCGAAATCAGGAAAGATGACGAGAATCTGGGGCGACATTTTCCTGTCATTGCACTAACAGCAGACGTTCAAATGGCACAACGACAGGTGTATATGTCACACGGCTTTGACGAATGCCTTTTAAAACCTGTGTCGCTGGGTCAATTTAAAAGACTTCTTATGCGCTGGGGGCTTTTATCTCATCAGGGCGAAGACATCCAAATGCACGGTTCTATAAATACCTCACAAAATACGACTGCCAAAACCCTCTCCGCCATCGACCGTGACGCTATGATTGCGCAGATGGGTGCTTTTGATGAGGGCGCACTTGAGATGCTTAAAATGTTTATTGATATGTGCGAGCCTTTGATCGCGCGCATTCAAACCTCTTACAATAACAATGATGTGCATGGCCTGAAAGAAGCCGCACACTCCTTAAAAGGGGCTGCGCGCTCCGCGTGTTTGAATGATTTGGGTGAGGCTGCCGCAAAGCTGCAAAACGAAGCTGAAGGCGGCGGTAAAAAGTTTGAACCTATTGTTCACAACATTATAAAAGAATTTGAACGCGCCAGAGATGAAATAAAACTTTTATAAAACGGCTGCCCTGTTTTAAGGACAGGACGTTTCATCCGTGTCGGTGTCGCCAACATACGTCGCGGTGGGCTGTGTTATCAACCATACCCGTACGCAATAGCTGTTTGCAGGACAGTTTGGCCCCAACGCAGCTTCTGATGTTATATCAAGGGCAGTTCCGCTGGCAGAATTATCTATGATGTCGGCTTCACATTCGGCGTATTGTTCATCCAGTTTTGACATGGCCGTGGACAAAAATGAATCTGTCTTATCCGTGGATGTATAAAAGAAAACGCCATCCACGCCGTTGTAATAGGCCCACTCATTAAACAGTTTTGGCGGGGGTGGTAAAAATTTTCCCGAGTTCCCTGAAAAAATATCTCCGTGAAGCTTCACATTCCCCTGGTCGTTTCCCGGGCATTTGATAAATTTTACGGTATCGTCCGCTTCAGGCGCGGCGGGCGCACTAAAATATGCACTGCTTGGGTTGACTGGGTATGGCACATTGGATGTTCCAGCCAGATCGTCCGCGCCTTCAGGGTAATTCAGGATACATTCTTGAATGGCTGATCTTATAAAACCAATTTGCGAATTTAAATCAGTGACGGTGTTAAACGTGCCTTGAGAACTTGTTTGCTGGCTTGAGGAATCCATAAGTGTTGCAGTCAACAAAGCCAGCAAAGCGATGGCTATGAGAATGTAAACAAGGGCGCTGCCTTTTTGTTTTTTTGTTTTTATCATCTTTACTATGTGATTGACCTTCCGCTCATCGCGGAAGGTCAAAATGTGTTAGAGGAAATACATTCTAGACTAGCGTTCTAGAATAACGGAGTAGAACACGTACTGCGTGCCTGCCAGGTCATAGAAGCAGCCTGATGGCTGGCGTGTAAATGCCGTTCCTGCCGCACACTGCAAAGCCACACCAGGACCTCCAGGAAGCGTGTAGGCCGTATCCATGGTTTTTGCAATATCTGCAGACGTTACCGCCACGGCAGCTTGAGGAACGCCTGTGGTCGGTGATGCTGTACAGCCCGTATCATCCACATTCAGCTCTTCATTCAACTGCTTACAGATGCCTGAAGACACACCAGCAAGGAACGCAATAATGTCATTTCCGCCCGCAGTATCAATACCAATTTCAGGAACATAGAACTCTCCGTTGAATGTCCATGTGCCTTCCACGCCCGAACTCATCAAAGAGGCTGGCGCAGTTTGGTACGTTGCACCACCACCACTTGGATGAAATACTTCACGGAATGTTGAAGCACTGAAAGATGTTGGTGCGTTGAACTTAACGTTATCAATAGAAACACCTCCAAGAACAAGCCTGATAACAGATGTTCTCAAGGCTGTCGGATATTGTGTCATCTGCGCAGAACTAAGAACATTCTTCTCTCTCTCTGCAGAACCACCTCCTGAGCGCGTTGACTGTGTAACAACATAAGACAGAGCCGCAAACAACGCGACCGCAATCAAAATAAGGAACAGAACGTTTCCGCTTTCTGCTTGCTTTCTTTGTTTAATACTTTTCATTTATATTTCCTCCTGACGATTAATTACCCAAACTAGACCTAAAATATTGCAATTACTTCTTGGTGCTGTTGTTTTCTACCTGGTTTTCCACAGAAACCTTGTTAACCTTTAAGCTCACACCCAACTTGTCTTTATCACCACATTCGCGTCCTACACACATTTTATCAAGTGTAACCCGCCAACCTGAGCCACCATTTTGCATATGCCCTATGGCTTCACGAAATTTGGCAAAACTGGCTGTTTGGGAGGAAGTGATAATAATGCTTGATCCGTTGGCCTTCATATCAAGTCCTGAATATCCCTTGGAGACTTTCTCAACAAAGGCCGACACTTCCTTTGGGTCAATCGGCACGTCTTTGATGATGGGGACAATCGGCTTTAAAGCCTCGGCTTTGGCCAGCTCCGCCCTGAATTCTGTCAGCTGCCTTGCCTGAATACTGGTATAAAGCCCCAGCGCACCAGCCATGGCCCACGCTATGCCTGCAGCAATCAAAATACTCTGCCCTGCGTTTTGCGGAAGCTGCTCCAAAAAAGCATTCAAATCACCGCTCACTTTAGGATCGGTATATTTTTTTAAAGAACGCCAGTCAAAATTTTTAAAATCAAAAGCCATTGCTACTTAATAGTTATTAAATATTCATTTTAAATTATATCAAACTTTAGTTTACGCCACGTTACAAGAACAATACATTTATATAAAATATTGTCTAATTTTTACCCTTTATTCGTACTCTTCCGTCCGTGCCGATACCAGGCTGGACTTCCCCTTTAATGCTTCCAACACCCTGCCCATAGGCGGGAGGCACCAGAACTTCCCACGTCACATCTTTTCCAACAACGTCATATTTCACGAGCGTTCCATCAATTTTGGCAAGCTCGTCCAGCATTTCTTGTATTCTGACCATGTGCTTGATGGAATCTGATTGCAAAGCATTATAGGCGCTCACCATCAATTGCTGCGATGCAATCATAGTATCTGCCTTCACTTTGTCCAAAGCGCTGACGGCGGTGTTTGTTAAAATAAACTGGAAAATCAAAAACAATAGTATAAGCAAGTTAACGCCAATCCCCACCAAAAGCAAAAGCATAGATGCCGCGCGGGACAGCTTTTCAGTCCGCAGCATCCTGTTCCTCCAGGGAATAATGTCTGCAAGCTCTGGGTTGATGGTTACAAAGTTTGCATCCATGCTTTGCATTCGGGGCAAAAGTGTTCTGGCGGCCCCCAAGAACACCTGCATGCGGCCAGTGTCAGGATCCCAGCGCAAGGCTGATGCCAGACCTTCTTGTTCATACAGATAGACAGTTTCCTTATCCCAGAACTCACTATTGCCTGGAAGAGCGGCTGCCAAAGGGCACCAGCTGTCGGGCGAGGATGCCAGCGCAGCAGAAGGGCAGGCAAGATACCAAAGGCGTCCGCCATCTTCTTTGAAAACATAGTGAACCTTTTCAGTCCCGCAGGCCTGGCTGGCGGCGTTCCAGACGGCTTCTTCTTCCAATCCTGGAATATGCGGAACGGAGCCTCCAATCAGCTCTTGCGGCAGGAAAGGATCTAGATTTGACTTAAAGCCCGATGCCTCGCCCGCAAGATAGTCTGCCATACCTGCGCGGGGGCGCGATACACCATCACCAGAGCGCCTCTCTGCGCTCGGCTTGCCGCGTTCCAAAACATCTCTATCTTTACCTGCGATAGCCAACTAGATAATTCCTTCTGTAAGTCCGCCCATCATGCTGTCCATACTCATATTCATGACTGTGAGCGCATAGATGGCAGAGCCGAAAGCGAGTGCGAGATAAACCCCTGTTAGTGCGAATGCGAGCCATACAATGAGTGAGTGCTTGGTTTTTGCCGCCTGCGCCCGCATTTCGGCGATTGATTCCATGATTGTAGCAACTTGGCCTATATCAGACAAGGTCGCAAGTTCAAGCCTTTCCGCACGGCTAAGCGGCTCTCTGTCCATAGCCGCGCCAAGGCCGATCCCCCGCTCCAGATCTTTATTGGCCTCATCCCAATATTTCGATACTTCTGGTGAGGTCGTAGCCTCGCCCGCCTGCTTTAGCGCATCACTGATAGGAACAAGCCCTTTCATCATTCTGGCACAAGCCAGCATGGAATCCGAAAAGCCCAAATCCCGCAAATAAGCCCCTATAAGAGGTATTTTTCGTACAATCCTTGCCGTTGGCCAATCTTTTTTACCGCGGTTAAGGAAAAACGATATTACCGCCCATATCATAAACCCGCCGATTAAAAAGGCCGAATAAATCAGAATATCCCACGTCAAATCCAGATTGTTCACAACGCTGTTATATTCCGCCAGCTTTTCTGGCTCTTCAGGTGCGTTGCCGCGAAACCAGCCCAGAACCATATCCTTGCCCCAAAACAAAGACTGCAGAATGGTAATAAGGTCAAACCCCAGCCAGCTCATTGTTCCCATAATGGCGCGGGCGTTTTTCTTTTTTTGTGTAATGGAATGGATGGCGTGAGGAATCCCTTCCGACAATTTGTTCGCCCGTTCCGATGCTGCCAAAATGGCGATTGTGCCCTGATCAAAAATATTCAAGGCTTTTAGCGCATCAATAACGCCCAAGCCTCTGGCCAAGGCCTCACGCGCGGGCGCAAGAATATTTTGTCGTTTGGGGTTTGTTTCCGCCTGAATAATTTTCCAAAAGGCAACCCCTGGTGATACCGCCATAGAGCGGAACATAATACCGCGCAAAAGCTGAACCTGCCACCAGCTGGATCTGGCAAGAAGCCTCTCAAGAGGGGAGCGTTCATGTGGGCGAATGGAAAGTACATAACCGCCTTTTTTTGTAACAGCCGTGCGCACATCATCTTCTGAAGGAAGATAAAATGATTCCAGAGCCTTCTTTGGCCCCGAAGTGCTGTCATAAGCGATTTCGCAAACCCATTGCTTCATAACTTAAATTCCTGATGACTATTCTTCAAGGTAGGACATCGCCGCTCGAGGATCAATCAATCCAGTTTTAACCAGATCAACCAGCCCCTCACGGCGCGTGTGGACGATGACGCCCTCTTCGTGGACAATTTCGTTGACGTTCTTCATCAGGGCCTCGTAGATAGAGTTTCTTTGCGATGGCCCCAATGTAATCAAAATAGCATCCAGCAAAAGCGTTCTGCCTGAAATGCCTGTTCTATTGCACAAATCACATCCCGATCCGTTGTGTGTACGAATTATTGTGTCGTGCGCCAGTCCAATAAGGTCAACATCACCAGCGCGCAAAGTGTCCCCAATTTTTTCATGGTGGGCACAGCCCTGACACAACGTTCTAATCAAACGCTGGTTCATTATGGCGCGCACCTGCTGCGCCAATGTGAAGGTCGAAGACCTCTCGCGCTCCGCTGGCATCAAGGAACGCAAACGCTCAAATGTCTGAAGGGCCGTGTCGGCGTGAACGGTAGAGATAACTGTGTGGCCTGATTCCGCCGCACGAAGAGATGTTTCCACGGTATCAGAGTCCCGCATCTCCCCGATAATAATATAATCAGGATCATGACGCATCGCGGCGCGAATGAGGTCTGCAAACTCCCCGCCTTTCATGCCAGGGCGCACCTGCCATTGCGTGGCATAACGCAACTCATATTCAATAGGGTCTTCAATGGTTAAAACATGTTTCCTGCGGCGGTCAATTTGCTGAACGCAGGCATAAAGCGTCGTGGTTTTACCAGACCCTGTTGGCCCCGATAACAAAATCAAACCACCACCACCCTTGATTTCAGGTGACAATAAATTGGCCAGATAATCACCCACATCTTCATGGCGGCGGAACAATTCATCAAACCCTTTAAGCGCGGCGCGGTCAAGCAGACGCAAGGTTATCTTCTCACCATCTTGTGCCTGCGGACCTGCGGCCACACGCACATCCACCGAGCGCCCCTGCCAGATAAACCCAAACCGGCCATCCTTGGGCGTCACACGGTCCCCGAAGTTCAAACCCGCATCGCGTTTTAGCAATGTTGTCAATCGCGCCATAGCTTCTGATGGCAGCAAGTGCATGGGAATAAGATCACCATCAATACGGTACTTAATCCAGTTTGGTGCGTCGGCAGCAAAATCCTGCACAAGGTGAATATCGGATGCACGCATCTGCAAAGCTTCTGCCAGCATGTCACGCTGAAACTGGTTGAGCAAAAGACCATTGTCTGTATCCATCAACCACTGGGATAAGGTTTTTTCACATCGGTCTGCCGACAAATCATGTACAGAGCGCAGCGTTTCAAGTAGCTCCGCCCTGTCCCACATCTCCACTTCAACTTTATCAACTCTGAATCCAGAGCGGTTGGCGGTGGACACCAGTGCATCAATCTGCCTTTGGTTTAATTCATTTAAAGGTGCGACGCGCAAAACGCCTTCACGCAATCCAATCAGGTGAATACTAAGCGGCAACCATGCCTGCACAGGCAAAACGGAGCGCAGCTGATCCCCCGTTGCGCGGTCTTTAATCCCTTGTTCTTCTTCAAGCTCGGACAGGCCTGTAGCACCAGCCATATCGAGCAGCTGTTCGGTAGAGCGCGA
>CAUJHK010000127.1 GCA_963204715.1 Pseudomonadota bacterium
AAGTTTTTAACCCAAAAGTGACCGTGATTGATTCCGCAGCGCTCTCTCTTATAGACAAAGCTGTGGCAATCAAACATCAGGTCTTGCCCATTTTTGTTGAGAATAATGTTGCCAGCGTGGCCATGTCCGATCCTTACAATGTCGTGGCGATGGATACTCTAAGACGCTATCTGCCAAAGGGCATGACTATAACCCCCTTGGTGACGACGGCGTCTATTTTATCAGATGCTATTGATGCGGCCTATGGCTACTCCAGCAAGGTTAATGATATTTTAAAAGAGCTGGAGCATACCGACAGCGACAAGATTGATGATGTGGCGGACTTAACGGACGAAGAAGCGTTTACGCACCCCATTGTCCGTCTGGTGAATGCCCTGATTTCAGAGGCTGTAAAAATAAAAGCATCCGACCTTCACTTCGAGCCTGAAGAAAACTTTGTGCGCCTTCGTCTGCGCGTGGATGGAGATTTGTTTACATCCCAGATTTTACACAAGCAGCACTGGAATGCGATTGCACAGCGTTTGAAAATTCTGGCTAACTTGAATATTGCAGATAAAATTACGCCTCAGGATGGCCGTATCAATGTTGTGGTGAATGGTAAGGAGATTGACTTCCGCGTATCATCTTTACCGACCGTGCATGGCGAAAATATTGTTATGCGGGTTTTGGATAAAAACTCTAGTATCAAGCCGCTCAGTTCTCTTGGTTTTAGTGAACACAACCTAAATCTTATAAAAAAATCACAAGAAAGACCCGAAGGCATTATTATTGTGACGGGGCCAACAGGGTCTGGTAAAACGACATCGCTTTACTCGATGCTGAATGAAATCAACACCGTTGATATCAACATACAAACGCTTGAAGATCCCGTTGAGTATTCCTTACCCATGATACGCCAGACGCCCGTACGTGAAGGCATCTTGGAGTTCGCAGATGGTATTCGTGCCCTTCTTCGTCAAGACCCCGATGTTATTTTTATTGGGGAGATTCGCGATAAAACAACAGGGACAATGGCCCTTCAAGCGGCTATGACAGGACACCAGGTTTATACAACGCTTCACACGAACGATTCTTTTGGCGCGCTGCCCCGTTTGACGGACTTGGGAATGGTGCCAGGGATGGTGGCGGGAAATATTATTGCCGTGTTTGCACAGCGCCTTGTCCGCGTGCTGTGCCCCCATTGCAAACAGCCCCACGCAGCCACGCCAGAAGAGTGCGCAATTTTGAAAGTTGATCCCGCAAATCCTCCACAGATTCACACGGCCAAAACGGGTGGATGTGGAAGCTGTGGTGGCGCAGGCTACAAAGGACGAATTGCCGTGGCGGAGATATTGTTGTTTGACGAAGACCTTGATCGCGTGATTGCCGATGGCGGTACAAAGTTGGACTTAAAAGCCAAAGCGGTGGAAAAGGGCTTTAAGTCCATGAAAGATGATGGCATTCTTAAGGTATTAGAGGGAATCACTACGCTGGATGCGCTTTCCAAAGTTGTTGACATTCATAAATAGAAAATGAGATATGGAAAAATATAAATATAAAGCGTTAAACGCGAAGGGCCGTCCTATCAAAGGAGTTCTGGCCGCTGTCAATGAGAATGACCTGTTGAACCAGTTGCAAACTGCGGGGCTGGAACTTGTCAGTTGTACACCGCTGGCGGACAAGACCACAAAGGGCGGATTATTTGGCAAAAAGGTTGTTATCCGTGATTTGATTCAGCTTTTTATGCACCTTGATCAAATGGAAGGGGCTGGTATCCCTTTGCTGGATTCTCTTGCAGATATCAGGGATACGACAGACAACCACACACTTCGGGACATGATGTCCGAGATATACCGCGATGTTTCTGAGGGTGCGACCCTTTCAGAAGCTATGGGCAAGCACCCCAAAGTTTTTACGAACCTTTATGTATCGTTGGTTGCGGCTGGTGAAGAAACCGGAAAAATGACAGCCAGCTATAAGCAGCTTATGAAATATATGAAGTGGGTGGACGAAATGCAGACCCGCGTGCGCAAAGCCACGCGCTACCCTATTATTTTGCTGGTTGTGGTTGTTCTGGCCGTGAGTATTATGATGGGGCTTGTTGTGCCGCAGATTGTTGGTTTTATCCGCAATATGGACATGGAGTTGCCATTTGCCACCACGGCGTTGATTGCAACTTCCGACTTCTTCCAGCACTACTGGTGGCTGGTTTTGCTAACCCCTGTTGTTATTGTTTCAACGTTCTTTTTCCTAAGACGCGCGTCCGAAGGATTCCGTTATCACATTGACAGAATGATTCTGGCAAGCCCTTTGATGGGCCCCTTGATGCAAAAAATCAACATAGCCCGCTTTTGCCAGACGTTTGGTGCGCTTTATTCCTCAGGGCTTCCCATTTTGGCATCTATCAAATCAGCAACCAATACGGTGGACAACCTCGCCATGATTGAGGCTTTGGAAAATATCCAGACACTGGTGAAAACGGGTAGCACGCTGTCCCAGGCGTTCAACGGAAGCGGGGAGTTTCCCACCATGGTCGTTCGTATGCTTAAAGTTGGGGAAGAATCTGGAAATTTGACCGTCGTTTTGGATCAGGTTTCCGAATTTTATACCAAAGATGTCGATGAGGAAGTTCAAAAACTGATTGCAATGATTGAGCCGACACTTACTATGGTTCTTGGCGGCATGATTCTCTGGATTGCCGTCGGTGTGTTCGGGCCGATCTACTCGAGCTTTGAAAATATGGATTTCTAGCCCTTTGGACGTTAATCGATGTCTTTTATGTCAGCATCAAGAAGTGTTCTTTTGCTCAGCGATGACGGTATCTCTGTTTATGCGGTGCGTTCGGGCGTTGCGGAGTATATCGACACGCTTTTGTGGGATGCGGATAAGTTTGAATTTGGCCTTTCCGCGTTGATCCGCAACCGTTGCGGTGGGAAACCTGTCGTCATCATCAATGACATGGTAGAACAGCACTACAGAAAAGAAAAAATTCCAAAAGTCAGCCCGATTGATAAGGCGAACCTTATAAAAAGACGCGTGGCCAACGCTTTTCCGTCCTACCCCATGCGCTCTTACATAAAGCTTAAAGAAAAGGCACCTTCTGTAGAGGGGCAGGCGGCAGGCGAGGTTTATCTGTTTTCCGCCGTTCCTATGACGGACAATATTCGCAAAACCCTGGCTGGCGTGCAAAGGTCTGGCGCCTCTATTTCAGGGTTTTGCCTTTTGCCTGTGGAGGCCACCTCCATGGTGCATGCCTTGGGCAAAAAGCTTTCTAAAAACTCATCTGAAGATTCGGCATGGTCTATCTTTGTGGGGCAGCATCAAAGTGGTGGTTTACGCCAGATTGTCACCAAAAATGGTGAGCTGGCCCTGACGCGTATGACGCCCATCTCTAACGGCATTGACGATGACAGCTGGTGTGATGATGTGGTAGGAGAGCTTCGTGGCACCATGAGCTATCTTTCGCGGTTTGGCTTTTCGCCAGAAGATGGCCTGAATGTTATTATCATAGCTCCCAACGCGGTAAGCGCGAAGCTCTCATCCAGCATTGACTTTGATTGTAATTTGAACATTTTGACACCGTACGAGGCTTCAAAGCTTTCGGGTGTAAAAATATCTACCCGTGGTAACGACCAGCAGCGCTACGCAGACATATTGCATGTGTCATCCATAGCTAAAAAATCATCTTTCTTGATGCCTTTGAAAGCAACGCAGATTGAAACTGTCAACAAGCCCATTCAGATGGCCACAGCCACCAGCGTGGCTTTGTTGCTCGGGGTGGGCTATATGGGCTATCTTTCCGTTTCGAGTGTTGCAAAGATTGTTGATTACGAAGGCCAAATCAAACAAGAAACAGGCAATCTTTCCACTATTCAGACTGAATATGAGTCTGAGATGAAGAAAAAGAAAGTCACAGGCGTTGACTACATGCTTGTGCAAAGCGTTACAAAAGTTTACGGCGAGCTTGAAAAAGAAAGCATGAAGCCCCTGCCTTTGATTGCCTTGATTGGGAGGTCGATCGGGCCAGACTTGCATATAAGTTCTATGGAAGTTAAACCAGTTTTGAAGGACTTGAACGCAGAGGTCGCGCCAGCGGTTGACCCCAACACAGGAATGCCTCTTGAAACGCCTGCAGAAGGAGATGCGCTGCAGACGTTCGAAATTGTTGTTAAAATCGTTTTCCCACCAGATTTTAACCCTGATTTAGGTGTTCAAAAAGTGGGTGAGGTTGTTGATAGATTAAAGGTGAATTTGCCGCATCATTTGATAAGGGTTATCAAGCAGGTTGCTGATTTAAGCTATACAGGTAACTTTGTGGGAGAATCGACAACGTCAAAAAATGACAGCGATAAAAAAGAATACGAAGCGCAAATTCTTATCAGAGGTGCTATGATATGATGAATGCCCTTGGAAAAAAACGGATTCTTATACTCGCAACTTTAAGTGTCTTGCTTGCAGTTTTGTCCCTTCTGGCCTTTTTTGTTACTATGCCGCAGGCAAGCAAAACAAAAAAGCGGCTTGATGAGATTTCCGCAAACAAAAACCAGATTGCCATCGAGATGGAAAAGATGCGCGCTGATTATATAACGTTTGAAAACCAGCGCGTTCTGTTCGATAGACTAGACAAAACGGGTTTTTTAAATGATCAGAATCGCGTTTTAACGCGTGCAAGATTTGAAACCTTGCAAAGGCTTTCGAAAATAGTATCGGCCAAATATGAAATCAAGGCGGCGGTCATTACGGAGAATGATTTGTCCTCCAACACGGGCTATGTGACAATACAAAGCCCTATATCCGTTTCTCTTTCGGCGATAGACGATCTGGATATTTACAGGTTTGTCTATTATTTGAACTACGGATTTCCCGGGTTTGTAAAAATCAAAGAGTTGACGATAGAACGTTCAGCCGAGGTTACGCCCGATGTCTTGAAGGCCATAGGGGCAGGGGCGCCTCCACAGATTATAACAGCAAAAATGGAGCTTGAGTGGACGACAATGACCAAGAAGTCCTCCATTCCTGCGGAAGTATTGCTTGAGGCTGCAAAAGCGCAGGAGGCCATGCAACAATGACAAAGTATAGACTCCTGTTATTTGTTCTTGTTATTGGTGGTGTGCCTTGCCTGGCGGCGGCGCAGGATTCCGCTTCGCCTGGACAAACTCTTGCAAATGACATTAACAACATTACATCTGCCGTGGATGCGGCAACGGCTGCTCCGCAGCCTGCTGATGGTGTGGTGGCGGTTGATGCCTCCGCACCTTCTGCTCAGGCTGCTGACCATGAACAACAACCTCAAGAACCTTCATCCCCACAACCAGCTGCCCCTTCAGACAACCTGGCAAGTGCTCCGCAGGCTTCAATGGCGCAGTCCAACCCTGACAATATTTTAAACCCCCAGACAGGTATTGAGAAATCCTTGAGTGCGCAGCTCACCTATTTGAATCCTCAGATCAACGTCAACAATATGCCGTCTTTGTTTTTTTCACGCTGGGAGCATGACCTTATTTCTGATGCGCGGCTGGGCTTAACCAGCAGTGGGCCAGTTCCTGTTGCTATTGATGGGTCAGACCCAGGCGTTCGTGATGTTTCGCTGGCTGGGATTGTTTACAGGTCTTCAAAAGACTGGACGGTGTGGTTAAACACCGTGCGGGTGACTCCAGACGCTATTCCACCTGAGATTATAGATATCAAGGTTTATAAGGAATATATCGAGCTTGAGTGGTTTGATAGATCCAAAAATCTTATTTACCCCATAAAGCTACGTGCGCATCAAAGATTCAACCTCGATACACGCATGTTTTTACCAGGATAATGTTATGACGAAGCACCCAGCGCTGGATATTTCAAGTGTGCATGCAAATTACGGAGGTCCTTCGGTCATCAATGATATCACTTTCTCTGTGATGCAAGGCGAAACATATGGTTTGATAGGTTTGAACGGGGCTGGGAAGACCACGCTGTTGAAAACTATTCTTGGGCTTAAACTCCAATCATCAGGTTCAATTTCATTGTCCTCTTTTGCGGCGGGAAGTGCGCAGGCCAAAAAAGAGGTCGGGTTTTTGCCAGAAAGGTTTGATCCGCCATGGTTCTTAAACGCCTATGAGTTTATTGATTTTACAATGTCGCTGTATGGGCGAAAGGCTGTGCGCGAAGAGATAGATTCCATGGCCGTCAAGTTAGGGCTGAATGTCGCGTTTTTGCCCAAGCGCGCGCAGACTTACTCAAAAGGCATGCGGCAAAAGCTTGGTCTTATGACGACATTTCTGACAGGCTGTCCATTGTTGATTCTGGATGAACCTATGAGCGGGCTGGATCCTTTGGCGCGCGCTCAAGTTAAGAGTTTGATGATAGAAGCTAAAAAGGAGGGGCGCACCATATTCCTAAGTTCCCACATCCTGTCTGACATGGAAGAGCTGTGTGATCGTGTGGCGGTTTTGCACAGCGGTACAATCAGATTTATTGGAAAGCCGTCAGAATTACTGGCAAGTTCTGGTTGCTC
>CAUJHK010000128.1 GCA_963204715.1 Pseudomonadota bacterium
AGTAATTTTGTGAAAACTCCCGCTTGATTCCATCATCCCGCACTGGAGCAAGGACAGAAATTTCATTGATATTATTTTCAGAATTTTTTTGCCCTAAAACATAAGCCACCAAATCAAACCGATATTGGTCATTCCCTGCGCCCGTACTACCGTGCACAACCACATCAATGTCTTTTTGCCGTGCAGCCTTCACAACTTCACGCGCTTGAATCAATCGCTCTGACCCTACGCAAAGGGGATACCCATCACGCGTCACGTTTCCAAAAATCAGATACTTGATAATTTCATTGTAAAAATCATTTGAGGCATTGATATATATATGCTCATCCGAGCCAACTTCTTTTGCACGCGCTGCGACGGTTTTTATCTCACCGTCATTCATTCCTCCTGTGTCGACAACACATGTAACTATGTCCTCAAAACCATATTTTTCTTTAACATACGGCACCAGCATGGATGTATCCAGACCGCCTGAAAATGCGACAATCGCCTTTTTACTCATCGCTCATTACTCCTTTTCAATTTTTATAGGCAAATATAACCCATCGTCTTTTTTGATGTGAACAGGGTCTACAATATAAAATTTTTCACCCGCACGAATACGTTCCTGCATTTGAAGTTTTTTGGGCGTGTCTTGAGAATTTAACAAAAAATCATATGATACTTGTTCTTCTAACATAGTGCCAAAAATACGGCTCTCATCAAACTCCACCTTAACGTTGTAAATAAAACTCATCTCATGAAGAGGGTGTAATGGCACCGTTGTTTGTTCAATATACATTTTTTTTCCAAACAAAGTGTGTGTCAAAAGGGCTTTATTGTTATATTGCGATATGCCTACAAAACTTTCGGCCCTATCCGCTTTTAAAACACATAGCGCCGCATATTTTGTTTTATTAGCGAGTTTATGGACATTCATTTCGCCAATTTGCTTGCGAAGGGAGAATAAAGAAAATCCAACCAGTCTTTTTCCATCCGCCCCAAGCCCCGCAATTTGTCCGCTCACGGGGATATAATCCAATTTTCTTACATCCACCCATGGATCTTTTTCGTAAAAATCAAGCATGGCTGGCGGTGCCTTATCGACGGGAATGGCAAAACCTACAACGGCTGTCTGCATCAACACACAATCAATATAAAGCCAGTTCTGCATTTTAAGGTCTGGGTTTCCAAAAGCAAATGAGTTTGAAACAAGATACGCCTCATGAAAATTTCGATCTTCCGCGCGCTCCATAATTTTAACAACCTCATGGCCACCAAATAAGGAAAAGTCAAAATGCTTAAGGTATTTTTCCGATGTGGCCACATAGGGAACCAACCCTGCGTCCAATAATTCTTTGATCCACGGTTTCATATAATGTACGGCCTTCTAATTTTTAAATTTGAATAAATATCAAGATGACTTCATAAACCCAACTTGTTTCAATGGGTTTTCTTGATTGCGTCTTTATGAATGTCCGGAAGAGAATTTAAAAGCTAAACCATAACCGAAAGCACGCAAAAAGACGCGGCCATACGTCGGCGTTGAAGTTTGTGATTTAAGGTTATTTGTTTGCCCATATCTTTACCATAAGCAACTTTTATTTTTTTACAATTAAAAATTCATAGGAAGCAAGAAATGGTGGATGGGGCTGGATTCGAACCAGCGTACGCTCGCGCGGGCAGATTTACAGTCTGCTGCCATTAACCACTCGGCCACCCATCCACGGGTAGAATTTGGCTTGTGCATAAAAAAAGGTTTTGTGCCCGCCTGTCAAGTGTGCGATGACATTTTTATGACGAAAGCACCCAGAAAACCAAACTCTTATAAAAAAGCAGGGCAAAGTGAGGGCCGCGGTGACCGAAAGCCCCGTTTTGAGGGAAAACCCAAGGCGGACGGGAGGGACGATTCAAGGGCAAAGCCACGCAATTTTGAGGGAAAACCCACACCCAAACGCAAGGGGGAAGAGCGAAAAATACCGCCACGCCCCAGAAATGACAAAGGATTTGGCGACAAAAACCAAAAAGGCGGGAAAATTAAAGCAGACTTGTTCGGGATACATGCCGTGCAAGAAGCTTGGAACAACCCAAAACGATATGTCCACGCCCTTTTTATAACGGAAAACGCCTTAAAGGAGTTTGAGCTTCATTTGAAAACGGCGGCCAAACGCCCTGCACCAACTATTGTGGCCAAGGAAGAGCTGGACCGCGCCCTTCCAAACGGCGCGGTGCATCAGGGCATTGCTCTTTCGTGCCAGCCATTGGCGGAAAATTCGATTATAGACATTATTATCAAAGCCCAAGAAAAGGAAAAATCTGTCATTGTCATGCTCGACCAAGTGACAGACCCTCATAACATTGGCGCTATTTTACGCTCGGCTTGCGCATTTGGCGCGGATGGCGTGGTTATGCAGTCAAAACATGCGCCCGACATGACGGGCGTGCTGGCAAAAACCGCGTGCGGTGCGCTAGAGCATATTGCGGTGGCGTACGAAACCAACCTTTCCCGCGCGATTGAAACATTAAAAGAGCACCATTACACGGTGATTGGGCTGGATGAACACTCCCCCCAGACATTCTCAGACCTTCATGCCTATGAGCGTGTGGTGATGGTTTTGGGGGCGGAAGGCGCGGGCATTCGCCGCTTGGTAAAAGAGCATTGCGATGTTCTGGTCACGCTCCCCACCAAACCACCCATCGCTTCCTTGAACGTCTCAAACGCGGCAGCGGTTGCGCTTTATGCGTTAACGTCTTAAAGTTCCACCATGTCCAAATCTGATGAATTGATACTGATTGACGGCTCGGGGTATATCTTCCGTGCGTATTACGCCATGGCCTATTCGCGCTCTGGCGGGCTGAATAATCCGCAAGGTGTTCCTGTGGGCGCGGTCTATGGTTTTTGCAGTATGCTCATAAAATTATTGAACACGCATAGGGGCGCTAAGATTGCCGTTATATTCGATGCCGCGCGCAAAAACTTCCGTTATGATTTATATGAACATTACAAAGCCAACCGTGATGAAACCCCTGAAGATTTAATCCCGCAATTCCCCCTTGTGCGCGATGCAACACGCGCCTTTGGTGTTCCTGCCATTGAGCTTGATGGGTATGAGGCCGATGATTTGATTGCCACGTACGCACGCCAAGCGGACGCCAAAGGACAAAAGGTCATTGTCATCTCATCTGACAAAGATTTGATGCAGGTAGTCAGCGACAACATTGTCATGCTCGACCCCATGAAGGATAAAATTATTGACCGTGCAGGCGTGTTTGAAAAATTTGGCGTGCCACCTGAAAAAGTCATTGATGTTCAATCTTTGATTGGCGATAGCAGTGACAACGTACCAGGCGTACCCGGCATTGGCCCCAAAACCGCGGCGCAGTTGATAGAAGAATTTGGCAGTCTTGAAAATCTTCTAGAAAACGTTGGTGCAATCAAACAAGACAAACGTCGCCAGTCCATTATTGACAATGCCGACATGGCGCGACTGTCCAAAAAATTGGTGACGTTGGTGGACACTGTCCCCGTGCCCGTTGCACTGGATGATATTGTTGTCCATGAAACATCGAACGAAACCTTAAAAGAATTTTTCTTGGCGCATGGGTTTAAATCACTTGTGAGCCGCATTGGCGAAGACGGTAATTCAACATCTTCCTCTACCTCCCCCCTTACCCCCCCGCATGCAGGGGGGAATGTTGAAGCCTTACAAGTTAGCAACAAAAACCTCCCCCCGAAATCGGGGGGATTAGAGGGGGGAGATTACCCAACACTTCCCCCCATTTCAGAAAACAAATATGTTTTAATCCAAGACATTGAAACCTTAAAAACATGGGTAGACAATACCTATGAAACAGGATTTTTGGCGATTGATACGGAAACCACAAGCCTAACCCCCATGTCGGCAGAATTGGTGGGTATATCGCTTTGTTACAAGGTTGGTTTGGCCGCCTATGTTCCGTTAAACCACAAAGGCGCGGCCACAGATTTATTGGGCGGCGGCGAGATCATAAAACAAATACCGCTTTCAAAAGCCATCGAAATTTTAAAACCATTGCTTGAAAATAAAGCCGTTTTAAAAGTTGGCCACAACATTAAGTATGACTGGCAGATGTTCGCCAAACATGGCGTCCACATGACCCCGTGCGATGACACCATGTTAATGTCCTATACGCTTGATGGCACCAGCCACGGCAATGGCATGGATGAACTTTCCCGCCTCTTCTTAAACCACGAAACCATAAAATATGATGATGTGACAGGCACAGGAAAATCACGCGTGACGTTTGATTATGTGCCATTGGAAAAGGCGTGTGATTACGCGGCCGAAGATGCCGATATCACCGCCCGTCTTTATCACCACTTTAAACCGCGACTTGCCCATGATTCTATGTCGTATGTCTATGAAGACATTGAACGCCCTATGGTTGATGTCATCGCCAGCATGGAAATGAATGGTGTAAAAGTTGACCCCTCCATATTAAAAAGCATGAGCAATGATTTTGGCAAAAAACTATTGGTTTTGGAATCTGACATCCACGCCCTTGCAGGCAACCCTTTTAACATCGGCTCGCCCAAACAAATTGGTGAAGTCTTGTTTGACCAAATGGGATTACAAGGCGGGGCAAAAACCAAAACAGGGCAGTGGTCAACAGATGTTGACGTGCTTGAAAAATTGGCGGCGCAAGGCCATGACATTGTCAAAAAAATTCTGGAATGGCGCGGTCTATCAAAATTAAAAAGCACCTATACCGATGCACTTCAAGAACAAATTAACCCCATCACACACCGCGTCCATACATCCTTTTCCATGGCGGGGACGAGCACAGGGCGGTTGGCATCATCTGACCCCAATGTTCAAAACATTCCGATCCGCACTGAAGAGGGCCGCAAAATTCGTGAAGCCTTTGTCGCGCAAGATGGGCATGTATTGTTATCGGTCGATTACAGCCAAGTGGAATTGCGCTTGGCGGCCGAGATGGCCAATGTTGCCGCCCTTAAACAAGCTTTTCGCGATGGGGTAGATATTCACGCCTTAACTGCGTCCCAAGTTTTTGGTGTTCCTTTGAATGAGGTGAGCAGTGACCTGCGCCGTCAGGCCAAAGCCGTAAACTTTGGCATTATTTACGGCATATCTGGCTGGGGGTTGGCGCAACAGCTTGGGTGTGATCCCAAAGACGCCAATGAATTTATCCGCCGCTATCTTGATACCTTCAAAGAAATCCGCGATTACATGGAACGCACCAA
>CAUJHK010000129.1 GCA_963204715.1 Pseudomonadota bacterium
TGATAGGGCACAGCTCTTCGCCCTCACCGCGCCTCTTCTTCTCAACTCTGCTGGCGAGAAAATGGGCAAAACAGTCGGCGGCGCAGTCTGGCTTAATAAAAACATGCTCTCTGCGTATGACTACTGGCAATATTTCCGCAACATCGATGATGCGGATGTCAAAAATCTTTTGTTACGCTTTACAATGTTACCAATGGATGAGGTCAATCGTCTGGCCGCATTGCAAGGTTCTGAAATCAACGAGGCCAAGAAAATTCTGGCACATGAGGCAACGTCCCTTTGCCATGGACAGCAAGCCGCGCTTGATGCCGCCGCCACCGCGCAAAAAGTGTTTGAACAAGGCGGCGTGGGCGGTGACCTTCCCAGCATCAATGTGGACAAAGCCACACTGGAAAAAGGAATTTCGGTTCTTGACCTGTTCGTGCAGGCTGGCCTTGCAGCATCAAAAGGTGAAGCCAAGCGTTTGATTGAGGGCGGCGGCGCAAAATGCAATGACACTCCCATCAACGATGTGGCCGCAACAATAGCCGCCAATGATTTAACCAAGGATGGCTATATCAAACTCTCCGCAGGCAAAAAACGCCACGCGCTGGTGAAAACGGCATAATCTTCAGCAAGCCTTGCCCCACCCTCCATTTCCCGCTATTTTGTAGGAATGGAAAAGACATCAATAGAAAGCCTTGAAAAATACCGCCTCGCGCTTTGGGACTGGGTGGACACACATGTCCTAACCGCGCAAATGGGGGTAGAACTTGGGCTGGTTATCTTGTCTTTGCTGGCCTCCGTGCTTTTGGCGCGCGCCATTCGCCGTCAGGTTGCTCGCGCCAATCTCTCATCCGAACCTGGAAAATACGCCCGCCTTGCAACGGCGCTGAAATTCGTTGATACTTTCCTCTTCCCTCTCACGGCCATCATCCTACTATTCACTGCCGACCAAATGTCGACGGCGGCGGGGTATGATGCGGGGTTTTGCCGTATTGCCATCAAATTATTATTCGCATGGATTATCATCCGCATTGTCACGCGCATCATCCGCAATGAATTTGCGCGCAATCTGGCCGCACTCATCATCTGGGCCATCGCCGCTTTGTCTATTTTTGGCGTGCTGGATCAGGTGACAACCAGTCTGGGTGGCACGGGTTTATCACTGGGAGAATTCCGCATCACGGCCCTTGGCGTGATAAAAGGCATTTTGGCCTTAAGCGCCTTGCTCTATGGCTCTATGGCACTGGCAGGGTTTGTGGATGGCAGGCTCGGCAATACAAAACTAAACCCCGCCAGTCAGGTTTTGATTGGTAAAATCATCCGTATCTTTTTGGTTATCACCGCGCTGTTAATCGCCATTACTACGGCAGGGATTGATTTGTCCGTGCTTGCCGTTTTCTCAGGCGCGGTGGGTCTGGGGATAGGCTTTGGTCTTCAGCGCGGATTCTCCAACATGTTTTCGGGCATGATGCTGCTCATTGACCAGTCCATAAAACCTGGTGATGTCATTGAAATAGCCAGTCCTTCGGGCGGTGAATCCACCTTTGGCTGGGTCACGCACATGGGCGGACGGCACACCGAAATTGTAACGCGTGATAACAAATCCTACCTCATCCCGAATGAACATCTCATCACCCAGCAGGTTGTAAACTGGAGCCACGGCGATACACTCGTGCGCATCAAGGTTGACTTTGGCGTTCATTATAATTCTGATCCGCACTTTGTGAAAAAAATTGCCGAAGAATGCGCAGCCAAAGCCCCGCGTGTGCAAAAAGAACCAAAGCCCATGTGCCACCTTGTCGCGTTCGGAGATTCCTCTCTAAACTTCTCTTTGCGTTTTTGGATTCGCGATGCTGAAAAAGGCGTCACGAATGTGCAAGGGGATGTCATGCTCGCGCTTTGGGATGCGTTTAAAGAAAATGGTATTGGCATTCCCTACCCCCACCGCGAAGTGTTTGTCCATCAGGCCAAGGACAGCACTTAAGCCTCTCGCGCTTAAATATCTTGACAAAATAGGAATAATTTCATATAGTGGGCAAATGCAAAACACCGCCCACAAAACCCCCCAGCCTGCCCCACAAAACCCTTCCAGCTTTTGTGAAAACCGCCTCAGTGCTGCATTTTTTTATACGAACGAACTAAAAGATTCCAGATTACGGGAAATAGAAAACCGTCGCCAAACCCGCTGGAACGCTCCCGCACGCGCTAAAAAATCAAGAGAAATCAAACAAATAAGGCCATGGCTGCGCTCCACAGGGCCAAAGACCGCGCGCGGCAAGGGTATTTCCGCCCTTAATGCCTACAAACATGGCCGCCGCTCCCTTGTGCATCGGCGCTATGCCATGATTATGCGGCTTCATTCCATGTTTTGCCGTCAGGCGCTTTTGGTGCAAAAAGCGCGGGCTGCTCGCGCGGCCAAGGATAGATTGGCTTATGCGCTGGCGTTTCAAAAGCTTGTGCTCCACAAAATTCGCCACCTCACCCTTTTACAGCAACACATCACACTCAAAGCCGCCTGCTTTGGCAAAAACTATGAAATTGATGTGTCCCTTTTTTCGCATGACATGTTAGAATTGTTCGAAAAGGTGATGATTCATGTCCAAAACCCCCTCCCCAAACACAGTGTCCCATATGACTGAGAAAAAATCCGATGCGCCAAAAACCTTAACCGCCGATGCGGTGATTGAGTTTTTGAAAACCAATCCAAAATTTTTGGAAAAAAATCCTGCGGCCATGGATTTTCTTGTGCCCCCCAAAAATGGCGCGGGCAAAAACGTGCGGGACTTTATGTCCTTTATGGTGGAACGTTTGAAAGCGGATAAGGAAAAAGTTGTCACCACTGCGCGCACGCTTGTTGAAAATGCGCGTTCAAACATGAACAACCAACAACGCATCCAGAATGTTATTTTGCGGGTTTTAGAGGCACGGACGTTTGAAGAATTTATAGAAATCCTCACCATGGATATGGCCGCAATGCTGGATACAGACATCTGTGTTCTGGTGGTGGAGTCTGATGGCACACATATTCCGCACGTCCATACTTCTGGCATCCGCATGGTGCCACAAGGCACAATTGATAAATGGATGGGCGGCAAAGACTCCCTGCTCCAGTCCAATATAACAGGCATTGAAGTTATTTATGGCGGGGCCTATTCGCTGGTGCAATCACAAGCGCTGTTGCGGGTTGATATCTCCATGGACACGCCGCCCGCTATTTTGGCTTTTGGAAGCCGTGATGCCATGATGTTTGAAGACGGGCAAGGCACAGAACAAATCTCCTTCCTTGCCCGCGTTGTCGAAAGGCAGTTCAGATCATGGCTGCATCTGGGATAAAGCCAGACATTCTTGAATGTTGCGCAAAAGACCTTGCCGAATCACTTGGCAACTGGCAACAATATTTAAAATCTGAAAAGAATGTATCGCGCCACACGCTTCGTGCGTACGCGGGGGATTTATCACAATTCATCACCTTCCTTGCCCATCACAAGGCACGCGCTATAAACATTTCTGATGTGTCAGGCGCAAACTTGAATGACTTTCGCTCATGGATGTCCCGCCAGACCATCAATGGCCGCGCCAATGCCTCGCGCGCACGCACATTGTCAGGGCTCAAAAACTTTTTGTCATGGATGGACAAGCAAGGCATCGCCCACAACGCCGCCATCAAGTCTGTGCGCACACCCAAAATGCCGCGTAAATTGCCGCGGCCATTGCCTGAATCCCAAACCTTCAACATCCTTACCCAGTCAGGGGATGGGGGGGATTGGGTAGATTTACGCAACCGCGCGCTCTTTACGCTGCTCTATGGCTGCGGCTTGCGGATAGATGAAGCGCTGGGGCTTGATATTGTTGACCTGCCGCGCGATGGTTTTTTACGCGTGGTGGGGAAAGGCCGCAAAGAAAGACAGGTGCCTGTTCTGCCCATGGTTATAACGGCTATAGATTTATATCGCGCTGCCTGTCCCTATGCAGAAACATCCACGCGTCCTTTGTTCGTGGGTGAAAAAAACGGCAAACGCTTACACCAAGGTGTTGCGCAAAAAACCATGCGTGACCTACGACGATTGCTCGGCTTGCCTGAAACGGCCACGCCCCATGCGCTTCGTCACTCTTTTGCCTCTCATCTTTTGCAAAACGGAGCAAATTTGCGTGAGATTCAAGAACTGCTCGGCCACGCGTCACTCTCCACAACCCAGCGTTATACAGATGTCAATGCGGCGGAGATGCTGGCCATTTATAAAAAGGCGCATCCGCGTGCATAGATATTTTGTTGGCAAATACCAGTTATTTTTTATCGTGGGGAAAGAACAACTTTCTTGGCCGCTTTCACATAGGAATCCAAGTCAGCCCGCAATGCTTTGCGCGCAGCTTCTTTTTGCCGCACAACATCCTTTTGATGAAGCTCTTGCGCAGCCGCCACAAATGCCATCGTGGTGGGAAAATGGTCATTATACTCGTCGCCAATATCTGGCACATATTTTGACTTTTCATCAGAAGACATAGTTATACCTTTATCAATACGCTCTAAACTTTATGTGGGAAGAGCCTACAAAACTTTCCCTTAATAATCAAGTTATGGATAATAAAATTCATAACCCATTGATATAAAATGGTTTTTATATGTGTATAGGCCGCTTCGCCACCGCCAGCGCCGCTTCCTTGGTCACTTCTTCCAGCGTGGGGTGTGCGTGGCACGTGCGGGCAATGTCTTCGGCAGAGGCTCCAAACTCCATGGCTATCACCACTTCGGCAATCAGGGTTCCCGCTTCCGCGCCGACAATGTGACATCCCAAAACCTTGTCAGACTTGGCACATGCCAATATCTTGACAAACCCGTCTGTGGCGTTCATGGCGCGCGCGCGGCCATTGGCCATGAACGGGAACTTGCCCACATTGTATGCTATGCCATCAGCCTTTAGCTGCTCTTCTGTTTTGCCAACGCAGGCTATCTCTGGCGCTGTGTACACAACACCAGGGATAAGGTTGTAGTCAATATGCCCGCTCTGCCCCGCCAGCATTTCGGCCAGCACTACGCCCTCGTCCTCTGCCTTGTGCGCCAGCATTGGCCCTGCAATCACATCACCAATGGCGTAGATGCCCGCCACATTCGTTTTGAAATGCCCGTCTGTAATAATGCGCCCGCGCTCATCCAGCGCAACGCCTGCCTCTTTCAATCCAAGACCTTCTGTATAGGCTTTGCGCCCCACCGCCACCAGAACGATGTCGGCACTCATGCTCTCTGCCGCGCCGCCTGCGGCCGGCTCTAACGTCAAGGAAACGCCCTTGGAATCAGGCTTGGCTGATGTTACCTTCGCGCCCAGCTTAAACTCAAGCCCCTGCTTCTTGAGTATCTTCTGCGCCTCCTTGGCAACTTCCAAATCCATGCCGGGCAAGATGCGGTCAAGATATTCCACCACAGTCACCTTTGCGCCAAGCCGTGACCAGACGGAACCTAGCTCCAGCCCAATGACGCCCGCGCCAATCACCACCATGCTGGCGGGCACTTTGTCCAGTGTCAGCGCGCCTGTGGATGACACAACCTTCTTCTCGTCAATCGTAATGTTGGGGAGCGATATCACATCAGACCCCGTGGCGATGATGACATGCTTGGCATCGTACTGCGCGCCCGCAACAGACACCTTGCCCGCGCCCGCAACCTTGCCTTCGCCTTTAAGCCAGTCAATCTTGTTCTTCTTGAACAAGAACTCAATGCCCTTGGTGTTGTCGGTGACAACCTTGTCCTTGTGCGCCATCATGGCTTTCAGGTTCAGCTTCACGCCGCTCACCTCCACACCAAGGTCTTTCATGTGGTGCTGCGCGCCTTCATACCGCTCTGATGCAAAAAGCATGGCCTTGGAGGGGATGCAGCCCACATTCAAACATGTACCGCCCAGCGCATCGCGCTTCTCCACGCAAGCCACCTTCATGCCCAGCTGCGCCGCACGAATGGCCGCGACATAGCCGCCAGGGCCAGCGCCAATAACAATGACATCATAAGAAGTTTGGCTGGTCATGAAAGTTCCTCATAAAGGCTTGAATGTGTTGAAAATCTGCCCTTTCTTCATACCGCAAAGCATTAACCTTTTCCACTCCGAATTTATTTTCATAATTTTATTGACATTCAAAATCATCATCTGCTAATAAAAGCCTGCAACCCAAGAGTATAAATGGCATGTTCGACCCCGAAGTTGAATTAGACGCTCGCATCCGCAAAGAGTTGGGACTAAAACCCAAAGAAGCCTTCTTCCGCCCGAAGACTGACTGCGATGAGGAGGAACTGAAGTTCCGTGTCAAAAACTATAAATGCTACCCCAAAATTCGCACTGTCATTCATGACGCCCCAAACCGCATTGTAGATACACGCAACTGGACGGCCAACCCACATGCGCTTGTAACCCTAAACCTTGATACTGCGGACAGGCAGCTTGCGCACGCAGGGTACTCCTTGCGGGTACGCTTTGCCTTTGACCCAACCAAAAACCAAAAAACCTATAATTTT
>CAUJHK010000130.1 GCA_963204715.1 Pseudomonadota bacterium
TGACATGGTGCGGACAACCATGTTGTCCCCGCAGGCCATGGCGCAGGACGCCACAGGCTTTGGCGCGCCCTCCAATTCCACCAAACACATACGGCAGTTGGCAGGAACCGATAGCTTGTCATGGTAACAAAAGCGCGGGACTTCTATGCCCAACTGCTCGGCGGCCTGCAAAATGCTGGTACCTGGGGCGACTTCTATTTCCTGATCATTGATTTTTAGCTTTGGCATGGTCTTTTTACTACCTTAAGTCCCCTCGTCATCCCCGCGTTTTGCGAAGCAAAATATTACTGCGGGGATCCAGAAAAAGAAAGCAGGCTTTGCCTGCTTACGTATGGATTCCCGTTGTTTAAGTTCACAAAACTCTGTTTTGTTCGCCACGGGAATGACGGGATAATTATCCATCATTCTTTACAAAAGACTCTATACCCTTTTTACAAATCGCTTCAAAGCGTTTATATGAGGTTTATGAGCAATTTTACCCCGAATATAATCACTGAAAATGGATGGGAAGGCTACCGCCTTTTGGACAGCGGTGATGGCCGCAAGCTGGAACAGTTTGGCCGCGTGCGCGTATCTCGTCCTGAACCCCAAGCCTTATGGCAAAAATCATTGCCAGATTCAGAGTGGAAGAAAGCGGACGCTACGTTCACCAACGCCTCTGAAAAGGATGACGACGATGACAAAGGTCGTTGGGAGATTCATAACAGAAACCTTCCCGAAACATGGCCCGTAGAGGTTGAGGGGGTAAAAATGCTCTGTCGCCTCATGACTTACCGCCACATGGGTCTTTTCCCTGAACAAAGGCCGCATTGGCAATGGATTTCATCTTTAAATAAAGCATCAACAAAACCTTTAAAGATATTGAATTTATTTGCTTATACAGGTGCGGCGAGCCTTATCGTATCGAATTATGGTGCCGAGGTGACCCATGTTGATGCGTCAAAAAAGGCGATCCAATGGGCCAAGGAAAACCAAACGGAATCAAGCCTTACGGAAAGTAAAGTGAGGTGGATTTGCGATGATGCCACCAAATTTGTGGCGCGGGAGATTCGCAGGAGCAATAAATATGACGGCATATTGCTAGACCCTCCCCGTTATGGTCGCGGCCCAGATGGTGAAGTATGGAAGTTTGAAAGCGATGTTGCGCCCCTGCTCGCGAATTGCGCCGACCTTTTGGCTGATGATGCGAAGTTTATGATTCTCACGGCGTACGCCATGCGCCTGTCATCCTTAACGCTTCATCACATGATGGCTGATGCGTTAAAGGGGCGCAAAGGTGCACTCGACCATGGGGAACTGCTTCTTTCCGACCAATCTGGAAACCGCCCCCTGCCCACGTCGATGTTTGCAAGGTGGGGTGCGTAAATTTGAAAGATTTTAAAATATGAAAAAGATAGCCCTAATTACTGGAGGAAGCAAAGGAATCGGCGCCTCTACTTGCCGCGCGCTAGCGCGAGATGGTTTTTACATTTTGATTCACTATAACAAATCAATCAAAGAAGCAGAATCCTTAGCAAAGCAGATATCGGGCGAAGCATTCCATGCGGACTTAGAATCAGACGAAGATATCCACTCTTTAAAAAAATTAGTCTCAGAAAAGTATGGAAAAATTGATGTTCTTATTAATAATGCAGGGACTGCAGACTGTGAGTCATTGCAACAATTAACAAAAGAAAGCTTCTTTAAAACATTACAAATAAACCTTTGGTCACATACTCTTTTAACGAGCTTGCTCTTTCCAATAATCAACAAAAACGGCGCGATTATATTCACCTCCTCAGTCTGCGCAAACGTCCCTACACCTGATGTTTTAGCATATGCAGCCTCAAAGGCAGGCATAGAGGCGATTGTTAGGAGTATTGCAAAGGAACTAGCGCCAGATATACGTGTAAACGCAGTCGCTCCGACAGCTACTTACACAAACATGATGATAAAAAATTATTCTCAAAAAGACATTGAGTGGTTCGAAAACGCATCCCCTATGGGTAGATTCTGCGATCCGGAAGATATATCCGAAGCAATAGCCTTCCTTGTTAGCGAAAAAGCCAAAAACATTACTGAGCAAGTCCTAACGATAGACACTGGCATGTCTGTACGTTAAGGATGAAAAAGATTGCTTCCCCCGCATAAATTGCGGGGTCGCAATGACGATGCACTGACCAATCCCGTCATTGCGAGGAACAAAGAGACGAAGCAATCCAGTAAAATATGAAACAACCAGCCATTTATATCGTAACTAACAAAAGAAACGGTACGCTTTATACAGGTGTGACATCTGATTTGGTCAAAAGAGTTTTCCAGCCATAAATCAGGAGAAACCAAGGGGTTTACAAAGGATTATGACTGTAAAATATTGGTTTATTATGAAGTCTTTGATACCATGGAGACCGCAATTTTAAGAGAAAAGCAAATAAAGGGCGGCTCAAGAAAAAATAAACTTGGGCTTATTGAAACTTTAAATCCATACTGGAAAGATTTGTATAATGATTTGTTTTAAGGATTCTGGATTGCTTCGTCACTTCGTTCCTCGCAATGACGGAAGAAACACATGCCACGCATAGAACACATAACATCTCCTTCAAACCCCAAAATCAAGGCCATCAACGCCCTGTTTTTGCGTAAATACCGCAAAGAGTCAGGGCTGTTTGTCGCCGAAGGCCTTCGTTCTGTCCTGGAAGGGCTTGATTGCGGCGTTGTGCCCGAACAGCTGGTTTTTAGCGAAAATGCGGATTTGCATGAAGGGCTTCAACGCGCCATTGACGCAACATCGGCGCGCGGTGGACTTTGCCTAAAGGTTAGCAATGCCGTTCTTGAAAAATTATCGCGCAAAGAGAACCCGCAAATGGTGATGGGCGTGTTCAAACAAAAATTTGGCCGTCTTCAAGACATTAACCCCGCAAAATCGAAATGCTGGGTGGCACTGGAAGAAGTCCGCGACCCCGGAAACCTTGGCACTATTATGCGCACCATTGATGGCGTTGGCGCAGACGGCGTTATATTAATAGGTCAATGCTGTGATGCGTTTTCGGTGGAGAGTGTGCGCGCCACTATGGGATCTGTCTTTTCCGTCCCCGTTATCCCCTGCTCCCGCGATGAGTTTCTGGATTTAACCGTCACATGGCCGGGCGCGGTGGTTGCCACCGCCTTGAATGAACGCACTGTAGATTTTCGTACAGCGAACTATAAAAAG
>CAUJHK010000131.1 GCA_963204715.1 Pseudomonadota bacterium
TTCGCGCAGATCTGGGTGAATCCTTACGTGATTCTACAGTGCGCCGTATGATTTCGGAGATGACCGAACGCGCCACAGAAACCCGCGCGAAGGGCGAACAAATCGCCCTTGAAATCCGATCAACGGCGGAAAAAGAACGCACAGTTATTTTGGCAAATGCCGAGCGCGATGCCCAGATGGTCCGTGGTCAAGGCGACAACGAAGCCATCCAGACCTACGCCGCCGCCTTTAACAAGGATAAAGAGTTTTATGCCTTTATGCGCTCTATGGAGGCCTATAAAACAACGCTGTCCAACCCTGAAACCCGCATGATTCTCTCACCGGATAGTGATTTTTTCAGGTATTTTGAAAACCGCAAATCCAACTAATTCTTGTCACATTTGCGGTTTAAATTTTTGCCCTGAAGTCTGGCGTAAAGCTTGCATCCTAATGCCGCGCGCTTTGTGGCAGGCTTTGAAATAACACAAACGCATTCATCTTTTATTTGTATGGAAGTCTTTAACATGAAAAACGATATGAAAATTATAACCGTTATTGCCCTGCTGGCGGCTGCGGGAATCCCCGCCATGTGCCATGCCATGGACAAAGATAAAGAAGCCCCAAAAGTAGAAACATCTGCCCTTGCGCCGCCTTCCGCGACGCCTCTGCCATCTCCCATTCCGCCTGGCGCGCCTGCAAGTTTTGCCGATCTGGCGCATGGCTTGCTGCCTGCGGTAGTCAATGTTTCTTCCACCATAAAGGCCGACTCGCCCACTATGAACGAAGAAGGTCAGGGGCAGTTGCCAGATTTCCAGTTTCCCCCAGGCTCTCCTTTTGAAGATTTCTTCAAGGAGTTTTTGGATAAGCAGGGTCGCAATGGCGGCGGCGAAAACGCCCAGCCTGCCCTGCCAGCCTCCTCCTTAGGCTCAGGGTTTGTGATTGATGCCGACAAGGGATACATCGTCACCAACAACCACGTTATTAAAGATGCGCAAGAGGTTCGCGTGACCTTTCATGATGACACCACCATGGAAGCCAAGATTGTCGGCAAGGATGAAAAGCTTGATATCGCCGTTCTAAAAGTGGACACCGATAAAAAACTCACCGCCGTTCCTTTTGGGGATTCTGATAAAATGCGCGTGGGGGACTGGGTCTTGGCCATCGGAAATCCTTTTGGCCTTGGCGGCACTGTCACGGCTGGCATTGTGTCGGCCCAGCAACGCAATATTCAAGCAGGCCCTTATGATGACTTTATCCAAACAGATGCTTCCATCAACCGTGGAAATTCTGGTGGCCCTATGTTTGATCTGGCGGGCGAGGTGATTGGCATCAACACGGCCATCTTTTCTCCCTCTGGTGGCTCGGTTGGCATTGGGTTTGCCATTCCTTCCAATCTGGCCAAGTCTGTCGTATCACAGCTGGTTGAGTACGGCAAAACCCGCCGCGGATGGATTGGTGTGCGCATTCAAGGCGTCACGGATGATATAGCTGAAAGCTTGTCCTTGCCAAAATCACATGGCGCGCTGGTCGCAAGCATAACGCCTGGCGGCCCTGCAGAAAAAGCCAAGCTTCAGCAAGGTGATATCATCACTGAGTTTGATGGCAAGGAAGTCAACGCCATGCGCAATTTGCCGCGCATAGTCGCCGAAACGCCCATTGACAAAACAGTGCCTGTAAAGCTGTGGCGTGATGGCAAGGAAGTGACGTTGAAAATCAAAGTGGCGGAGCTGGAAAAGGCTGAAGAAGACGGCCTGCTTGATGAAACGGTGCAAACAAAAAATTCACCAGCCCCTGCCAAAGGCGTTGATGTTAGCACAGTTGGCATTACGCTGGGGTCATTGACTGATGCATCGCGCAAACAGTTCAACGTCCCTGAAGATGTTTCGGGTGTGGTTGTCACCAAAGTTTCTCCCAACTCCCAAGCGGCGCTCAAAGGCGTCAACATTGGCGATGTAATTGTGGAGATAGCACAGGAAAAAGTGGAAAGCCCCAAACAGGCGGCAGATGCCATGGACAAGGCCGTAAAGTCTGGAAAGCCTTCTGTTCTCTTGCTCGTCAATCGTGAGGGAGATGTCCTCTTTGTCGCCTTAAAACTATCCAAGGACAAAAAATAATCTTGTCATCCATACCCCTTTCGTCCTATCGGATGGGGTATGGATAAAACCATCCACATTATAGCAGGGCCAACGGCAAGCGGGAAATCTGCCGCTGCCATAACTATGGCGCGCACCATCAATGGCGCGGTGATAAATTGTGACTCACGCCAAATTTACAATGACCTGCCCATCTTAAGTGCGCAGCCATCTGAGGACGACAAACAACAATGTCCTCATTACCTCTATGGAACACTACACCCCAATGAGGTTTGCTCGGCTGGCGTATGGCTGGACATGGTCAAACCCATCATAAATGACTGTCTGGCAAAGGGCATTGCCCCCATCATCACGGGCGGGAATGGCCTTTACATCAAGACATTGATTGAGGGCATGTCTCCCATTCCCGATGTGCCAGACGATATTCGAAAACAGGCCGTTCAAAAACAACGCGATCTTGGCAACCCTGCCTTTTATCACATGCTTCAGAATCTTGACACGCTTACGACGGCGCAATATCACCCCAACCACACGGCGCGCCTTGTCCATGCGTATGAAGTTTTGCTCGCCACGGGCACGCCGCTTGCGCAATGGCAGGCCATGCCAAAACGCCCGCCCCCTGATGATTGGATGTTTGACATCACACTCGTTATGCCACCGCGCGATGTATTATATGAGAGGTGTAACAAACGCTTTGTTCAAATGCTGGATATGGGCGCGGTCGATGAGCTAAAGGCCTTTGATAAACGTCTGGCGTCGGGCGAATTTTCACCTGAATCCACCCTGGTCAAAACCATTGGCGCTCTGGCCCTGCGGTCGTGGCAGGCGGGCGAAATTTCAAAGGATGAGGCCATCACCCTCGGCCAGACCGAAACACGTCAGTACGCCAAACGCCAAATGACCTGGTTTAACAATCAGGTAAAGAAGGCGGACAATATCATTGGCATCCACCATGTTAATTCTTGAAAACCATGCCAAAGGTACAAAAAAGCCTGTCCTTTGCCGCTTCACGCCCTTCGCATAAGGCGCAAATACGCCCTCTTGGCACTTTTTTTCTGGACTCTCTTAACATTTTGACGTTTAATCATCGACATGACAAAACTGACAAACATTCTAGTGCTCGTGCTTGTGGTGCTCCTAAAGGGAGGCGCTAAGCTCTGACGCATTTGATGTTACAGACTTTACAGCGCCCCTTCCGAGAATGTTCCGAAGGGGTTTTTTATTGGCAAATTTTTTAAAACCAGACGAACGAACTAAGAGAATCCAGATTATGACATATGCAAAGACGGAATGGCTGATATGAACAAAATGAACATTAATTATAATTTTATTGCGTATTTTGAAAGTATATTACGTTTACATTGTAATATGGGGTATTTTATGACCATAATAAAGAGTAATTTTGCGAAAACCTCCAATGTGCAACCATTCAAAGCCTCGTTTGGGTAACCCAAACGGGCTTTGTTTATAATACGGCCATAAAAAGCCAAAAACCGACAAACGGACTATTGAAGCGACACAATAATATAAGGACGAACAAGACCATGACACCCGCAAAACCCGAAACCGCGACCATCCAGACCATCTCCCCCGCGCCCAAAGCCAAAAGAATGAGCGGCGCGCAGATGGTGATGGAAGCTCTGGCAGAACAAGGCGTGGACACAATATATGGCTCCCCGTGCGGCGCGGTTCTTCCCATTTACGATGCGCTGCATCAGCAAAAGAAGGTTAAACATGTTCTGGTACGCCATGAGCAGGGCGCAGGCCATGCGGCTGAAGGGTATGCGCGCTCCACAGGCAAGGTTGGCGTTTGTCTGGTAACGTCTGGCCCGGGTGCCACCAACACCGTAACAGCATTGACAGATGCGCTGCTGGATTCCATTCCCATGGTTTGTATTAGTGGGCAAGTACCAACATTTTTAATTGGCACGGACGCCTTTCAGGAGGCTGATACTACGGGCATCACCCGCGCCTGCACAAAACACAATTATCTGGTCAAAAACATTGCAGACTTGCCCAATATTATCCATGAGGCCTTTCATGTGGCGCGCTCTGGCCGCCCAGGGCCTGTGCTGATTGACCTTCCCAAGGACATCCAGTTTGCTGAAGGGGATTATATCCAAAAAGACAACGCGCCCATTCACTTTTATCAACCGCGCACAGAGCCTGATATGGATTTAATCGAAACAGCCGTAGAGATGATAGCCAATGCCAAACGCCCTGTTTTTTATACAGGCGGTGGCATTATTAACGCAGGCGAGAATGCCTCAAAGGCCTTGACCAAACTGGTGCGTGATACTGGCATCCCAATCACCTCCACGCTTATGGGGCTGGGGGCGTATCCAGCCTCCGACAAGCAATGGCTTGGCATGCTGGGCATGCACGGAACCTATGAAGCCAACTGGGCAATGCATGATTGCGATGTTATGATATGCATCGGTGCGCGCTTTGATGACCGCGTGACAGGAAAGCTTTCAGCCTTTTCCCCCCATTCCAAAAAAATCCATATTGATATTGACCCAAGCTCCATCAACAAAAATGTTCATGTGGATTTGGGCATAGTGGCTGATGCGGGAAAGGCCTGCGAAGCCCTTCATCAGGTCTGGAAAGCACGGGGTTTTAAGCTGGATAAACCCGCAATGCAAAACTGGTGGAAGCAGATTGAGGCGTGGCGCAGCGTAAAATGTCTGTCTTACAAAAATTCAAATGATGTTATCAAACCGCAATACGCGCTGGAAAAATTGCGTGATGCTATTGCAAAGGATGGGCGTGATACCTTCATCTCCACCGAAGTGGGACAACACCAGATGTGGGCGGCGCAGTTCCTGCCCTTCGATAAACCCAATCGCTGGCTGACATCAGGTGGCCTTGGTACCATGGGCTATGGCCTTCCTGCCGCCATTGGCGCGCAAATGGCACACCCCGATGCGCTTTGCATTGATGTGGCGGGCGAAGCTTCCATCTTGATGAACATTCAGGAAATGACGACAGCGGTGCAATACAAGCTGCCCATAAAAATATTTATCCTGAACAATCAATGGATGGGCATGGTGCGCCAGTGGCAAGAACTGCTGCATGGAGAACGCTATTCCCAAAGCTATTCCGAAAGCCTGCCAGATTTTGTCAAGCTGGCGGAAGCCTATGGCGGCGTTGGCCTTCGTGCCAGAACACCGGCAGAACTGGATGATGTCATTGACCAGATGATGAAAACGGATAAAGTGACCATTGTTGATGTTTGCGTGGATCAAAAGGAAAACTGCTTCCCCATGATTCCATCAGGAAAAGCACATAACGAGATGATATTGTCCGCAGACCCAAGCCAGTATGACAAGAAGTTGGTATAGCCATGGTAAGAAAGAAGAAATTTATTGAGCAAAGCGTTTACGGCACTGGCCCTGCGGAAATTCAGGCGCAGTCCCACACGCTTTCCATTCTCGTGGACAATGAGCCTGGCGTCCTCGCCCGCGTTATTGGCCTGTTCTCAGGGCGCGGCTATAACATTGAAAGCCTCACCGTAGCCGAAACGGATGACGTCAATAATCTCTCGCGTGTGACCGTCATATGTTCTGGCACGCCGATGGTGATTGAACAGATTAAGCACCAGCTTGACCGCCTTATCCCCATTCACCGCGTCACAGATTTAACATTAGAAGGCGCGCATGTGGAACGAGAGCTTGCGCTCGTCAAGGTCAACAGCCAGGGAGAAAAGCGAATAGAGGCCTTGCGCACGGCAGATGTGTTCCGCGCCCGCGTTGTAGATTCCACGCACGAATCTTATGTGTTTGAGGTGACGGGCTCTTCGGCCAAGGTGGATGCGTTTATTGACCTGATGCGTGGACTTGGTATGATTGACGTCTCCCGCACGGGCGTTGCCGCCATGTCGCGCGGGGCTAAAGCTATTTAAAAGGATGCTCAAATGAAAATGTTTATAACCACTTTCGCTATAGCCTCTTCACTTCTTCTTGCGGGCTGCGTGACCCAGCAACAAGCTGATGCCAAAATGGGCAAAGGGTGTGAGGCCGCGCTTTCAACCCTTATGGGCGACAAACAGATTGTATCGGTGAAAGCTACAAACTATTCCGATGAACAAACGGAAGGCGGTCTTTATCGGCGTATCACCATAGACCTTGTTGAAAAAGACGGCTGGGCAGAGCTTGATAAAACCTACTCTTGCCTTTTTTCACAAGACTGGGGTTTCTTAAAATCTTCCCATGTTGCCCTT
>CAUJHK010000132.1 GCA_963204715.1 Pseudomonadota bacterium
CATACACGATTGTCGGCACAGCAACTGATCTGGAAGAAGACCTAAAAGGCGAAGTGATAAAATTTTCCGCTTCAGGCTTTCGGGACTTTACACGCATAGCGGCCTCAGACCCTGTTATGTGGCGCGATGTGTTTTTAAACAACAAGGATGCTGTGCTTGAAGTTTTACAGCGCTTTACCGAAGATTTGACAGCCATGCAAAAGGCCATTCGCAAGGGGGACGGGGAGTATCTTTATAAGACCTTCCGTGATACGCGCGAGATCCGCCGCGCAATTATTGAGGCAGGACAAGCGGCCTACGTTTATCCCACACAATCAGCGGAAGGGGTAGCGCCTGTATCGGCCCCACAGAAAGCATCTGGTTCTGAACTATAATAGACAAGGTCACGGTTTTTTCCCCCGTGGCTTCGTCTGTTTTTGACAGGCTGTTTAAAATGCTCATGCCTATGGCTGCGGCAAAAGGATCAATTAAATTTGCGTTCTTTTGCGTAGCTATAAACGCATCATACCCTTTTATAATGCTAGAAAAATTAAAGACAGGTTGCAGTTTTTCATCAAGCATAAGAAGGCCAAAACCTTGTGCTATAAGACTGCCTTTTGTGGCGTTATAGTTTTTAACAGTGATGTTCCCGCCTGCCTTTATCCATGCGGTTAAATCTTCTTCATAAAAACTGGCGGGCAGGTGGTATGGAATTGAGATATCCGCTTCTAAAAATTGCAGGTTCCAGATTTTTTCATCCACCATGCCGCCCATAGCAACGCCTTCAGGGAAAGATAGGTGCAGGTTCGTATGTGGCAAGGGATATCCTCGCAATACAAGCTTTGGAAACAGCAATTTAAAGTTGCCTGATTGTAGGCCATTTGTATATCTGACTTCTGGAACAAACGGAAAGTTTGATAGCTGCGGTTTCGCTCCTAAAAATATAACACCATCTTTTGTTGTGCCAGCATACAGCCTGTCAATTTCGCGTGAAAACCATTTCGCGCTATACATCCAAAGGCCGAGATAGGCCACTGCTGCCACAAGCACTATAAAGCCAGCGATAAGATAATGTCTTTTCATTGGGCTGCCATATCGCGTTTGCCTTCTTCAATAAGGCTGGTGGATGCACTCTCAATGCGTTCTTCCAACATCTTCATGGCGTCCTCCGCGCTTAGTCCTGATGGAATAGGGGGGAGGAACTCAAACACAACTTTGCCGCCTTTTTTCCAAAAGCTGTTGCGCGGCCAATATAGCCCTGTGTTCATTGCCAGGGGGACAATGGGGACATTCAATTCAGAGTACAGCTTTATTATGCCGCCTTTGTATGGTTTTTGTGCGGTGGTTGTATCAATGCCCACACGGGTGCCTTGCGGGAAAATAACAATGGGGCGGTTGTCCCCTTGCACACGCCGCGCGCCATCATAAAGAGATTGCATGGCCTCCGCGCGGTTGCCGCGGTCAATCGCAATCACCTCCAGTTTTTTTAAGTACCAGCCAAAAAGTGGCAGGGACAAAAGCTCGCGCTTTAAAATAATAGCGGGGTCTTTAAACAGCAAAAAAAGTTTTAAGGTTTCATAGGCAGAATAATGTTTGGCGCCCACAAGGCAGGCCGCATGGTCTTTGGGGCGATACTCAAGGCCTCTGATCTCGTAGTCCAATCCCAAAATATACTTTGCTAAAAACTGCGTGCCATGTTGAAAAAACTCGGCCACTTTTAAAGTGGCCTTACGACCAGGAATCAGCACGACAGGAAGCGCGGCAATACACACTACGGGCGTCCAAAATCCGTAGAACAAAATATTAAAAATGGTAGAGCGTATCATCATCATGAGTGTGTGTTTTCCAAAGAAGGGTTTTTGTGCAAAAGATCAAAGCGCAGCCACGTGGCCAGAACCTTGTTGTATTCAGAAAATGTAAGGGGCCAAAATTGTTCTTTCCATGGCTCAAAATCATCAGGCACAACGGGATGCTGGTATATGGCCACACTCGGCAAAGCCTTTCTGAAATTGAGCAAGGAGCGCATCATATGGTAGTTTGCCGTGACAAGGCGGATGGATTTTATATTGTTTTGCTCCACCCATTGCTGGCTTTCGCGTGCGTTTGCGGCTGTGTTGTCGGCAAAATAGCCTAGTGTTATGCGTCCCGCAATTTTCGTTCCATCCTTGCCCCAAAGCGCGACAAGCTCCTCTGGTTTCACCTTGGGGTTCACGCCAGAGATAAAAAGATATTGCGCTGTGCCTTGTGCAATTAAATCAAGCCCCTCGTTTACGCGCTTGTCGCCGCCTGTCAAAACGATAATGGCATCGGTTTTGACGGTCGTATCATAAGGTTTCATGGAGGCCACACTGGCCGCAAACCATAACCAGCCAGCACACCATAGCAAAAACAAGGTGGACAAAGCCGTAAGACAATATGCAAAGAATTTAAAAATCATATCCGCTTTGGCCTATGGCATTTTTGTTAAAACGCGCAAAACGGTATATCGCGCCGTTATCATCGCCAGCATGGCAATAGGGATAGGAAGACCGACTAGAATAATTTTTTGCAAAGCACTGAGTTTAAATTCGGGGATAAGGTTGATACTCATGTGGCCCGCAACCATAGAAATGCCGATTAAAACAATACCGCCTGCTACCACACCCATAATACCGCCTTGCAAGGACAATATCATGGTGTGCTTTTGAATCTGCCTTGCAATGTAAGAATCTGATGCGCCCATAAGATGAAGAAGCTCCAGCTCTTCTTTGTTTTCTGAAAGCTTTGATCGCACGCCGCCTGCCACGGCCACCAATGTGGTCGCCCCAATCACAACCAGCAAAAGTGTGGCAGCAAATTGTAATGCGCCCGTAAACCTTACAACATCCGTTAGCCAGCTTTCGTGGGTATCAATGCGGGCGCGGGGCGCAACGTCACGCAGCTTTGCCTCCAGCTCTTTTAAATCTGTTTTTCCATCTTCGTCCATGGTGACAGAAATAAGGCCAGGGATGGGCAGGCTGTCCATAACCATGTTCTCACCAAGCCAAGGGGACAAAAGTTCCTTTATCTTCTTTTCTTCGGTGATGCTGACCTCCTTGACATCAGGATGCGCGCTCAAAATTTTTGCAACATCATCCGTCATGCTTTTGACAAGGCTGGGGTCTATAACATCACCGCCAGAATCTGTGGCGGGAATTTCAACGCTTATTTTTCCCGCCAGCCCCTCTGACCATCGGTGCGTCATAGCGGAGAGCGCAAAAGAAGCCGACAGCGCAAGCAACCCCAGCACGCTCATGAGTGCAATCAATAAACGCAAAAAAGAGTTTGTGGTGCTGGCCGCTAAAGGCAGGTCATATTTTTGTCTGCTTTTGGATACGCCAAGCACGCGCTCACGCGAAAAAATACTGGCGGGCAGTTTTTGCAATATTCGTTTTATCATTCTAATAAACCCCCTCCAGCCGTTGGCGAAGACCACCTTTTTTTGTGCCTTCTTCTATATGCATTCGTCCTTTATCAAGGATAAGGCGGTTGTGGGCGAACTTGTTCATAATCTGCTGGTTGTGTGTCGCAATAACAACGGTTGTCCCCATACGGTTAAGCTGGTCAAACAATGCCATCAAACGAAAGCCAATTTCGTCATCAAGGTTTCCTGTGGGTTCATCCGCCAGCAAAAGGCGCGGGCGTGTGATAACGGCGCGGGCAATGGCCACACGTTGCTGCTGCCCGCCAGACATCGTGCTGGGTAGCGCGAATTTATGGTCTCCAAGACCAACCCAGTCCAAAAGTTCGGTCACATTGTTTTTAATTTCTTTTTCAGGACGGCCTTGAATGCGAAGGGGCAGGGCGACATTGTCAAATGTTGACATATGCCCCAGCAGTCTGAAGTCCTGAAACACCACGCCCACGCGTTGGCGGATGGAGGCCAGCTGGTCGCGGTTCATCTCCCCGATGTTCTGGCCAAACATTTTGATAAGGCCGCGCGTAGGCATCCGCCCCAGATACATAAGGGAGAGCAGGGATGATTTTCCCGCGCCAGATGGGCCAGACAGGAAGTGGAAAGACCCTGGCTCCAGCGTAAAAGAAACATCTTCCAGCACTTCAGGGCCTATGCCATACCTTAAACCGACATGTTCGTACCGTATCAAATGAAAAACCCTTGTGTATGATATAGACTCCGCCTTGCCGACAGCGCGGCGGTGTCTTATACATACAAGATAGATGATGCGTATGGAAGATTGCTCTGACGAATGATTTTAACTTGTCCATCCTGTTCAATGCGATATTTGGTAGCCGAAGGGGCGGTGGGGCCAAGGGGGCGGCATGTCCGCTGCGCGCATTGCGGCCACCAGTGGCGGCAAGAGCCGGAAACAGGGCTGGATGAAGAGTTGTTCGCCGAAGATCCGCCAGATTTTCTTGTTCAGGACTCCACGTCTGAAACGGATGCAGATGAGGATCCGTTTGAAAACCCTGTGGACATATCTGTGGATAACTCTGTGGGTGAGAATTAGGATATTTTTAAAACCGTCCTCCAGCACGAAATTGACGCCATCCCCATTCCTGATGGCGTGAAGCCTGAGGCGCATGACCCTGTGCTTGAACAATTAATGGCAGGAAAAACACCCAGAGGCGCAGGGTTCAGGCTTTCAAAGCAGGCGGGCGGATATCTGGCGGCGGCCATGTTTTACGTTCTGGCCTTTATGGCATTTTTGCTGATGCATGATTCCATAAGCCGCGCATGGCCGCCTTCCAACTTGTTGTATAATGCTTTGGGTATTACGCCCGTCATGCCAGGAGAAGGGCTAACGCTTTCCAACCTGAGCGCAGAAATTCAAGGCGATAAAATTTTTCTATCTGGCAAGGTTGATAATTTAAAATCCGCTGATCAAGACGTGCCGCCCATTCTCGCCACCATTGTGGATGAAAATGACAAGCCTGTCGGCCATATGTTGCTATCGCCGCCTGTGGCGTCTTTGAAAGCAGAAGGTAGCATCCCGTTTGAAGCAGTGTACCCGAACAGGCCCAAAAATGCCGCGAACGTAACATACGCTTTTACGTGGATGAAGGCGCAGGAAAAAGACCAAAAGCCTGCTGAAGAAACATCAGAAAATCCCGCACATCACTAAGCTATAGTTTTCTTTAAACCAATTCTGTCGCAAGTATGTCGTCATAGGTCTGGCGACGGCGGATGATTTTATACGCGCCATTTTGCGCTAAAACCTCTGCCGCCACGGGGCGCGTGTTGTAATTGGATGCCATGGATGCCCCATACGCTCCGGCAGATTTTATCACGGCATAGTCGCCTGCGCGCATGGCGGGGAGTTCTCTGTCGGTTGTAAAGGTATCACCCGTTTCGCACACAGGGCCAACCACATCATAAACCTGCTTTGGTGCGTTGCGGTTTTGCACGGCTTCAATCCCGTGATAGGCATCATACATCGCAGGGCGGATAAGGTCGTTCATGGCCGCATCGACAATCAGGAATTTTCTATCAGAGGTTTCTTTCACATACAAAACTTCTGTGAGAATAACACCAGCATTGCCTACAAGGTAGCGCCCGGGTTCTAAAATAATGTCCGTGTCCAACGGCGCGATAATGTCGTTCACCCACTGCGCGTAGGAATCAAGGTCAAGCAGGTTTTCATCCTTGTAAATAATGGGAAATCCGCCGCCAATATCAAGACGCGTAACGCTGTGTCCGTTGCTACGCAACTTTTTGACAACATCAGGGATATGCGAAAATGCTTCTTTAAATTTTTGCACATCAAAAACTTGTGATCCTATATGCATGGACAACCCAACAGGCGTTACATGCTCCATTTTGGCCGCAGTGGCATAGGCATGTTCCATCACATCAAGGCTGATTCCAAATTTATCACGCTTGCGCCCTGTTGAAATTTTATGGTGGCCACCGCCGCTGACATTGGGGTTCAGGCGAAAGGCCACACGGGCCTTTATATTCACTTCGCCCGCCACCTGGTTGATACGTTCCAGCTCAGGCAGGGATTCAACATTAAATTGTAATATGCCCGCTTTTAAGCAGGCGGCAATTTCAGATTTTTGTTTGCCAACACCTGTTGATACAATTTTGTTTGCCTCAAACCCTGCTTTCAGGCCGCGCACCAGTTCTCCTTCGGATACAATCTCCAGCCCGCTGCCCGCATTTTGTAAATGGGAAAGGATAGAAATATTGCTGTTTGCCTTGCAGGCAAAACAAATTAAAGGCTGGCGGTTTGCGGGCAGGGCGCGCGCCAAGGCACTTTTCAATTTTTCAAACTGGCTGCTGATGACACTGGCGGAGTAAACATAAACTGGCGTGCCCACTTCCTTTGCAATGGTGGTCAGAGAAACGCCATCGACGTTCAGTACGCCGTCTTTTTCTTCAAATCCGTTCATAACGGGTTATTCCTTCGATGTGGGGTATGTTTTGGGGAATTGGCTCTTGTCCGCGCCCGCAGGGGCATCCAGTGATTTTGGCTTGATGCCGCAGCCCGTGACCACAAGCATGGTTGCCAAAAGGGGGATGGATAGTCCATATTTACAAAACTTTGTCATGTTTTATTAAAACCACGGAAGAACCTTGAAAAACAAGCCCCTTTTTATTGTTATGCTCTGCGCGGTGTTTGCTTCGTCTATTGCGGCGGGGTATTTTGTGCCAAAGCTTCTGGCGGGGACGCAAAAGGGGCAGGACGTTGCAGCCGTCAGCCTGTCGCCAGACCCCCGTATGTCAAAGCAACCCTTTGTCCCACCTTCTGTCCCCAAAAAGCAGATGGATGACTTTGCCCGTCATTTCCCAAAGTTAGAGGCCGCCACCCAAAGCCTGTATTTGCCTGACGATGAGCTTGTAACAACGCAAGGTAAAAAAGTAAGGCTTTCGACTTTTGCAGGCACAGCTGTGCTGGTGAATTTATGGGCGACGTGGTGCCTGCCGTGCGTGGTGGAGTTGCCGTCCTTGCAAAAATTCGCAAAGCTTTATGAGGGCAAGATAAAAGTGGTGGCTATTTCTGTAGATGATGGCAAAACACCGGAAAATATCGCTGCTTTTCTGGAAATGCGCGGAATTTCCCCTGATGTTGCAGGCTATCTTGATTTTAACGGGGTTTTTCTAAAAAAACTGGGGCTTCGGGGTGTGCCGACCAGTTTTCTAATAGGCAGTCAGGGGCAAATCCTTTATCGTTTTGAGGGGAATGCGGAATGGACATTGCCTGATTCCACAGAGTTTTTCGATGTTTTTTTACTTCAAAACCAATAAGTATTTTTTAACACTTTGGCTACAATACTATAAGATACACTCTTTTACGGGATTCTATGCTGGATACTTCCGAATTTTCTGAAACCTTAACGCAGTCGCAAATTGATGCGATGGTTGATTTGCATACGCGCTTTCTCAGCGGGCGCTTGGGTGGGCGCCGTGCGACGCTCAAAAATGTGGATTTGTCGGGCCTGTCCTTTGCAGGCAAAGATATGCGTCAGGCAGATTTTACGGGCTGTAAAATGGCGCTGATGGATTTATCTGGCGCGAACTTTTCTGAAAGCCGCCTATACGCCTGTGATTTAAGCGATTCAAATCTGGCCAGATGTAACTTTGCGCGGGCAGACCTGCGCGGTGCAAAAATTCAAAGCGCGAACCTTAAAGATGCCAACCTTGATAAGGCAGATTTGCGCGTAGGCGGCTTTTCAAAAGACGGGCTGTATGACACGGGTGAAAGCGTTTCATTTCGGGGCGCTAATTTGTCTGGTGCGCGTCTGGTGGGCTCACTTGCGACATCCGTGGATATGTCTGATGCCATTATGACGGGCGTGAACATGGCGGGCGCAGATTTACGCAACGCGCAGATGCAAGGCGCAGATTTGTCGGGCGCGCAAATGGCGGGCGTGAAATTAAAAGGCGCGAATTTAAAATCGACCATCCTGACGGGCGTGAACATGGCAGAGATATCTGAACTTGAGGTGGATATTTCACAGGCCATAACAGATTCAAACATTGGTACATCCGTCAAGAATCTTGAAGTGCCATTGGCGAAGTTAATAGAAACTCACCGCTTGTGGGTGTCCACCGAAGGCAAAGACGGCAGGCAGCTAAACTTAAGCGGTTATGACATGCGCCCACTTGAAACGCTCAAGATGGAAAAAATGACCGCTATAAAAGCTGTTCGGGCGCGTTTCTTTGGCATGAATCTTTATAAAATTGAAATGCAGTCCGCCAATTTGGATGAGGCTGATTTTCGCAGGTGCGACATGGTAGAATCTGATTTGCGCGGAAGCACATTCCGTGGTGCAGTGTTCTCTCATGCTGTTGTTAAAAACGCAAACTTTGAACCACTGATGTTTGGCGGAGGCGACACCACCAAAAGATTCTCCCCGTGTGATTTTTCAAAAGCGTCCCTGGCATATGCTGATTTTTCGGGGTGCAAGCTCCGCATGGCAACTTTTAAGGATGCTGATCTTACAAACACCAACTTAAAGGGCGCGGATTTACGCGAATGTGACTTCACAGGCGCAAAGATGGAAGGCGCATTACTGGATGATGCCAATATTGAAGGCGCCATCCTCCCCGCCGCCAAAAAAGGCTCAGCGTTTAAAATGCGGGAGTAGGTGTTTTATTGAACTGACGCGTGCTTAAGTTCGGCCCGTTGGTTTTCGTAGATTGTCTTGGGGTGGATCGGAGTTTGAAAACCGCGTTTTATAGTACTGTGCCAGAAACCTTCAAGAATGAAGCGAGAAGGGCTAGATTTTACATGCGAAGCTGATTCTAGAAATAACTCATATACTTGCTGCAAACCCTCTTTTATGCTTAATGGCAAGTCTTTTGGCTTCACGTAAAAGGCTTTTTGACCCATGTCCCTAAACGCTGCAATATCATTATTGGCGCATGCATTTGTAAAGGTATGTGCTAATATAATATTTGTGGTCGGCATTTTAGTAACTTTTTCGGCATGGGCGTCTTGCGCAAGGTCAAAAAGATCATCTAGAATTTGCCCAGCCTGATTTATATAATAAGCTTCTGGGTAAAATATTTTTACTTGTTCATGTGTTATTTGCGCGGGGTCTGTGACGTGGCCTTTTTGAATTGGTCTCAAAAACCCAAAGAAAAAACATCCAAAAATTGCCCCCATTTTGATGTTTTCTTGTGCCATTAGAAGTCGGGTATAAGATGCATTTGTATTATTTACTAAAATTTTCAATGCTGCGTTTTTTTGTACGTAATTACAAAATTGATTGCTGTATCCTATTGCTACAGAATCCTCAATAAGACCTGCTTTGATTAAAACGTAGAGAGATTTTAAATATGCTTTTGGTACAAACGCATTATTGTGTAAAAAATTATTGATGCCATCTTTGCCAATGGAAAAGTCACAGGTCGAAATTGTTTCAGGTGGTACGCTATCGATAAGGTCATCAATGTTTTCACAGGCTTGGATAATGTTAGATATGTCTTTTCGAAAATTTAAAATCTTTAGAAGAGGGGTTTGAAATAATGATAAACGATCATTTGATAACCAATAGATAGATGCAAAGGCAGCAAAACGAACGTTTGATGTTGATAAAGGAAACGTGACTACGTTGTGAAAGGCTTTAGAAAGCGATCTGTTACTTAAATCATACATTCTAACTTTTTAGTCAAGAAAAAATGTTATGTCAACCAGATTTACAACTTCTCCGTCAACTCAGGCACAATGCTAAACAAATCACCCACCAGTCCATAATCCGCCACGGCGAAGATAGGGGCGTCGGGGTCTTTGTTGATGGCGACAATCACCTTTGAATCTTTCATGCCCGCAAGGTGTTGAATGGCGCCCGAAATGCCCACAGCAATATATAGCTGCGGGGCGACGTTTTTGCCCGTTTGCCCGACTTGGTAGTCATTGGGGACATAACCCGCATCCACCGCCGCGCGTGATGCGCCAATGGCAGCGCCTAATTTATCCGCCAAAGCCTCGATAATTTTAAAATTCTCGCCAGACCCTACGCCACGCCCACCGCTGACCACAATTTTGGCGGTGGTCAATTCAGGGCGATCAGATTTTGACACCTCAGCAGAAACGAAAGCAGATAGCCCCGCATCACTTGCACCAGCAAGGTCTTCAATGCCCGCGCTCCCTCCACTGGCAGGCGCGGCATCAAACGCCGTTCCGCGCGCGGTGATAATTTTTAAACTATCAGATGATTTGATGGTAGCGATCGCATTGCCAGCGTAGATGGGCCTATCGAACGTATCCGCATCATGCACCGCAATGATGTCCGATATTTGCTGAACATCCATCAAGGCCGCAACGCGCGGCAAAATATTCTTTGATGTGGTTGTCGATGCACCAATGATATGGGTGTAATTTTTGGCTATGCCAGCAATAACAGGTGCGGTGTTTTCAGCCAGACCATGGGCAAGGGCAGGTGAGTCTGCTTTAAAAACTTTGGCCACTCCAGAAATTTTTGCCGCGGCCTGCGCCACGTCCGCGCAACCATGTCCCAACACAATAACATGAATATCACCGCCCATTTTGGACGCCGCGCCAACGGCGTTTAAGGTCGCAGGTTTTAATTCTTTGTTGTTGTGCTCTGCCAAAACCAAAATTGCCATGGTTAAATCACCTTCGCTTCGTTCTTTAATTTGTCTATCAACTCATCGACTGATGCAACCTTGCCGCCGCCCGTGCGTTTTGGCGGCTCTGACACTTTTACCACGCTCAACCTTGGGGTAATGGAAACGCCATAATCTTCAGGCGTTTTTGTGTCCATCGGCTTTTGCTTGGCCTTCATAATGTTGGGAAGCGCGGCGTAGCGCGGCTCATTCAATCTTAAATCTGTCGTCACAATAGCGGGAAGTTTAAGGGACAATGTTTCAAGCCCGCCATCCACTTCGCGCGTTACTTTCACCGCGCTACCATCAAGCTCTACTTTGGAGGCGAATGTTGCCTGACCCCACCCCAACAACGCGGCAAGCATTTGCCCCGTCTGGTTTGAATCATCATCAATGGATTGCTTGCCCATGATAACAAGTTCAGGTTTTTCAGCATCAATAATGGCCTTTAAAATTTTGGCCACGGCCAAAGGTTCAACGCCGCCTATGTCGGTTGGCGCATCGGTCTGTACCAAAATGCCTCTGTCCGCACCCACGGCCATGGCGGTGCGGATAACATCCTGCGCCTTGGCAGGGCCAATACTGGCGACCAGAATCTCGCTCGCCTTGCCAGCTTCTTTTAAACGCACAGCTTCTTCGACGGCTATCTCATCAAATGGGTTCATGGACATTTTCACGTTGGCCTGGTCCACGCCCGTGCCATCCGCCTTCACACGAATTTTCACGCTGTAATCAATCGCGCGTTTGATAGGGACAAATATTTTCATGCTGCAAACTCCTGCTTAGTGGCCAGCGCTGACAATGGTCAGGGCAAAGAACAACAAGGCCACGCCTTGCGCCCATACGCGTGCGCGCATTAGCTTATTGCCATATTTCTGGTTGAACTCGCCGCCCTTGACCATGGACACAAGCCCCAAGACCAAAACGCTTAAAGTTGCACCCATGGCGACAATCATCGCTATAAAAAAGAATCCTGACATTTGTTTAGAATAACGCGCCCACAGCCCAAAGGAAAGGGTTGGTGCACAATGAATTGCCCAAGCGCCCAAAGGAGGCATGTGAAAATGTTATTTGGCCATGCGCACAGAGCATGTGGTTTTAAAATATTATTGCGTTTTTTATAGGTTTTGTTGACAAAACATCAAATTTTTAAGTATAAAAATCGCCAATAATTATAAAACAAATATATTAGTAGGTGTGTATGAAGACCAAGGATATTGGCCCTGAGGGGCAACGTAACCCTCTTTCCAGCATAAAATCTGAATGGCATTTGGCGTCCAGATTGGCCGTCAATCCGTGTGCCCCCACCTCTGGCGAAGCCTGCGTGAAAGTCGTCTGGGGCAAGATGGTGCAGGAAAACGGGGCAGCGCTCATTGTGCCTTCTGCCAGCCGCTCACCCAATGAGCGCTTTATCACTTGCTCGCAATTAAATGATTCCTTCCATACCTCGTTTTTTAATGCGGTTGGAATCGATGAATCTCTACAAAATTCTGCACGCATGCACTTGGGCTCAAAAAAGGCAAACATTGCGACCTTGCGCCAGATACGCGTAGAGCCAGAGCTTCAAATGGCAGCACAGCAACCCCAAACCAAACAACTAGGATAGGATAATAAGAATGAGCAAGTATGAATTTGAGCCATCTGGCGTATTGGGCGAACGTGTCGTTTTTAAAAATGGACATGGCGCTATGATTATATCTTCCGTGAAGGAAGTTTTGGAGATTGCAGCCAATGGAGATAAGGAAGATTCTAAATTTTCAGCATCTCCTTCGCAGCAACAGGCACAGGCCGCCGTGGCAAAGCTAGGGCTTCAAATGGCATAAAAAGTAGTTTACATCCACATCATGCGGGTTTCGTGAAAACTCGCCTGAGAAGGGGTTGTAAACCAAGCCCTCTATGTTCTTTACGTGCCCGCCGGTGTGGCGCACCATTCTGGATAATTCGGAAGGCTTTACAAATTTTTTCCAGTCATGCGTGCCTTTTGGCACCCATCCCAAAATATATTCCGCCGCCATTTTTGCCAGTGCGAATGATTTCGGCGTGCGGTTGATAGTTGAAAATATGATGATGCCGCCTGGTTTGCACAGCTTGGCTATGTCGGATACAAATTTTTGTGGGTCTGTCACATGCTCGATAATTTCAAGGGCAAGGACAACGTCATATGTTTTCTTACGTTGTGTTAAATCATCGGTTGATGCACATTGATAGTCTATGGTCAGGCGGCTGTCTTTGGCATGGTCGCGCGCGGTATGGATGGCGTTTTGGTCTGCGTCTATGCCCGTTACATTTGCCCCCAGCCTTGCCATAGGCTCACACACCAGTCCACCGCCGCAGCCGATATCAAGGATAGATAAGCCGCTATAGGGGTTAAAGGAGATGCGGTCTTTGTCAAAATGCTCACAAATCGCGTCTTTGATATAGGACAGGCGTGTAGGGTTCAGCCTATGCAAAGGGCGAAACGGGCCGTTTTCGTCCCACCACAGATGTGAATCTTTGGCAAAATTCTCAATTTCCTTTTTGTCGACGGTGTGCATATATAGTCAATTATTCTTATCTGGCTTGGTTAGCAAGGGCTGGAATGGGTGTTTGAGGAAAAAATGGCACGTATTGTTGTAAAATTTGGTGGGACATCGGTGGCGGACACCGCGCGCATTGAAAAAGCGGCGGAGAAGGTCGCGCGCGAAGTGGCATTGGGGCACGAGGTGGCGGTTATTGTGTCGGCCATGTCGGGCGTCACCAATCAGCTTGTGGAATATTGCCGTACTATATCCCCCATGCATGATGCGCGCGAATATGACACGGTGGTTGCCAGTGGTGAACAGGTGACGGCAGGGTTAATGGCTATCGCGCTTCAAAAGCGGGGGATATCCGCAAGGTCGTGGATGGGCTGGCAAGTGCCCATTGTGTCGGATGATGTGCATGGCAAGGCGAGGATTAATGATATTAACACACCAGACATGATAAAAAGTCTGGGCAATAAAGAGGTTGCGGTTCTGGCAGGTTTTCAGGGCGTGACACTGGACAACCGTATAACGACATTGGGGCGCGGGGGGTCTGACACCACGGCTGTCGCGCTGGCGGCGGCTTTAAAGGCAGATCGATGCGATATTTATACGGACGTGGATGGAATTTACACAACAGATCCGCGCATTGTCCCCGCCGCGCGAAAAATCAGCCGCATCTCCTATGAGGAAATGCTGGAGCTGGCATCACTGGGGGCAAAGGTGCTTCAGGTGCGTTCCGTTGAAATGGCGTATAAACAAAATGTTCCCGTTCAGGTTCTATCAAGCTTTGATGAGGCTATCGGGAGTGATTTACCAGGGACTTTGGTTACAAAAGAGGATGATATTATGGAGCAATATGTAGTTACAGGCGTGGCCTTTACAAAGGATGAGGCCAAGGTCACTTTGGTGGGGGTTCTGGATACACCTGGCGTTGCCTCGCGCATTTTTGGCCCCTTGGCGGATGCGGCTATCAACGTGGACATGATTGTCCAGAACATCTCGCGTGATGGGAATAAGACAGACATGACCTTCACTCTGCCTGAAACAGACATTGCCAAGACGCAAGAGGTTCTAAAAGCACAGCCGGAATTTAAAGATTGTGAAATCCGAGTTGATGAAAACGTCGCTAAGGTGTCCATCGTGGGCATAGGTATGCGCTCCCATGCTGGGGTGGCCAAAACCATGTTTACGGCGCTGGCGGAAAAAGGCGTGAATATTCAGGTTATATCTACCTCGGAAATTAAGGTTTCGGTCTTGATAGGGCGGGAGTATCTGGAGTTGGCGGTGCGCGCGCTTCATGCGGCCTTTGGGCTTGAAAAAGCGGCAGCGTAAAGGCCTAAATGCGACATTCTAAAGGGCTGGAATAACACGGGGCTTTCCCTTACACTGCCGCCATATGAGTGAAGAATCAAAAGAGGACGAAGTGGGTGAAGACCTTAATTTTCACACCGACATGCAGGTGGGGGAAATTTTGCGTCGTACGCGCACTCATTATGGCCAAAGCCTGCAGCAGATAGAGCAGGTTCTGCGCATCCGCGCCAGCAATCTGGATGCGCTTGAAAAAGGAGATATCTCCCAGCTTCCAGGCCGTGTTTATGCCATTGGATTTGTAAGGTCATATTCTGAATATCTGGGGCTTGATGGCGACAAGATGGTTCACCTGTTCAAAGAACAGTCCGTTGGCGCCAAGAAAAAAGTGGATTTGTCCTTTCCTGTGCCCGCCACAGAAAGCAAAGTGCCCAACCGCTATATCGTCGGGGCCAGCGTGCTTGCGCTCATCGTGCTTTTGGCGTTCATCACTTATGTTTTTTTCCCTGACGAAAATCCTAAGGACGTTCCCTCCGTGCCAGATTCCCTGACGGGGTCTTCCTTGAATGAGGCTCCGTCCTTGATAGAATCCGCAAACCAGCAGACGACAGAGCAGACACAAGCCGCTCCTGAGGCGATTGTGGAGGACGCAAAGCCCACCAACCGCATTGTGCTTGAAATTAAAGACGCCTCATGGGTGGAAATTAAAAATGCTTCGGGCGCCGCTATTTTGCGTCAGGTTTTAAAAGCGGGAGATATTTACCTTGTGCCACCCGAAGAGGGGCTTGTCATGTCAACAGGAAATGCGGGCGGCATTGTTGTCAAGGTTGATGGAAAAACGCTGTCCTCATTGGGGGAAGATGGCGAAATAAAAAGAAAAATCCCCCTAAATCCAGATGTCCTTTTAAAATCTATAAAGAGGTAATTTAAAATATGGCGGCTGAACTTTTTGATTTTGTGGATGACCTTATAGTGGCCGCCGCACTTATTCTTATTACTTCTGTGATCCACGCAATCGGGCTGGACAGTATTGCCACTATTGTTATTTCAAAAACCCACTTGGCAGTAGGCAATGGTTTTAAAAAACATCTTTACAAAATATTTTTAACCGTTTTTTGTGTGATGGGAATTTTCTTTTTGTTTACGATTCATATCTGGCTATGGGCCATCGTGTATTATTGGCTTGAAATAAAAGAACTCGTGAACCTTGAAGACGCGGTTTATTTTTCGACCGTCACGTTTACAACATTGGGCTTTGGCGATATTGTCTTGCAAGATCATTGGCGGGTTTTGTCGGGCATCGAAGCCGCCAATGGCATCGTCATATTGGGCTGGAGCACCGCGCTCATCTTCGAAATTATGACCATGCTTTATCCTAGAGGGAGGAAGTGAGGGCAGGCACACCCATGGAAATTAAGGTTGATTAAGTATAAATCCAGACTCTTTATTAACTTTGTGCCGCAGGCTTCTATAAGAAACGTTTCTCCAAAATGAAAAGTATGATTGGCTTTCTTCATCATTGGACAGATTTGTCACTGTTATAAAATTGTCAAGTTGCCAGCGTCTTGCACCATCGGGTAGAAATAAATCTACCAATTCATATTCTGGCATAACGGTAATGGTAGCACAGCCTTGTTTCTCAAAAAGGTTTCGCAGACTTTCTTTGTATGGGTTTTTTATTGAGCCTATCGCATGGTTCTGGCCGCAATGTTGCACATAAATTTTAGATTTTGTTTCTCTTATGAGGCGTGTAGCGTTTTCCACCATCGCCATATTCCTGATTGCCATTCCTTCACGAGAAATTAGGCTATCTCCTTCCCATGCTGGAAAATTGTCATGTATCAATTTTGCGTTTAGTGGATCGTCTTTTTTTAAGACTTCATCAATTTCAAATGTGTTATCACCGCTTGCTTTTTTATATGCTCGCACGGCGTCACTAAAGGCCAGCGGAATATCATGAGCGTCACAAAAGGCAAAAAGAGCAGCGCTTGCTGGAAAGAAGTAATTGTCGCGTGTAGATAAGAATACAGTTTCATTAGATGCCCATTCTAAACCAAAACTGAATTTAATTTTGTCATTTTGTTCTCTTTGTTTTAAAAGTGCTTTCAACACGCCTTCCTGTAATAAGGAATTGATGGGGTGGTCGTGCCTTTCACCCATTATAATGACAATCGGTTGATCATCTGGAATTGTGTCCATAAGGACATTCTGCGTATTCATGATTGCGTTAATGACTGGCCTTAAATCATAAGGATTGTCTATGGCGTCTATTGTAGGGGAGGGAGGGGTCGCGCTCCAAACATCAAACCCCGCTTTGGCAACGCCAGCGCCCAAAAGCCCTCTAATAAGATTACGACGTGAAATCATTTTATAAACACCCTTTTTATACGCTATTACAAATAATAAATTATTATGTCAATAAAATTCTTCACGCCTCGACAATAACCCTTAAAAACCCTATATAACGGCCTATGAGTGCAGACCATAATTCCATACGCCCATGGCGGAGCATTGAACGGCGCAAATCCCGCAAAATATGGGTGGGGAACGTGCCTGTGGGCGGGGATTCGCCCATAACGGTGCAGTCCATGACCAACACCTTAACGCATGATGTGGCCGCGACGGTGGCGCAGGTGCGGGCGTTAGAGGTGGCGGGGGCAGATATTGTGCGCATATCCTGTCCTGATGAAGAGTCCACGGCGGCGCTGAAGCTTATTTTGCCTGAAGTCACTGTGCCCATAGTGGCTGACATCCACTTCCATTATAAGCGTGCGATAGAGGCCGCCCAAAATGGCGCGGCGTGCCTTCGCATCAATCCTGGAAACATCGGCAATGCGCAAAAGGTGCGTGATGTTATTCAGGCGGCCAAGGATTATAATTGCTCCATCCGCATCGGTGTGAATGCTGGCTCGCTGGAGCGTGACCTGCTGGAACAGTTCGGGGAGCCGTGCCCCGATGCCATGGTTGAATCCGCGCGCAGGCATATCCAGATTCTGGAAGATCATGATTTTTTTAACTTCAAAATATCATGCAAAGCGTCCGATGTTTTTATGGCTGTGGCGGCGTATCAACAGCTTGCGGACATTTGTGATTATCCGTTGCATTTGGGAATTACCGAAGCAGGGGGCTTACGCAGCGGCACAATCAAATCCTCCATCGGGTTGGGGAATTTGTTGTGGGCGGGGATAGGGGACACCATCCGCGTGTCCTTGTCCGCTGACCCTGTTGAGGAAATAAAAGTCGGGTTTGATATTTTAAAATCGCTCGGCCTTCGCCATCGGGGCGTGAATGTTATTGCCTGTCCTTCTTGCGCGCGCCAGCAGTTTGCCGTCATTGATACGGTGGCAGAGCTGGAACGCCGTATCGCCCACATCACAACGCCCATGACCGTGTCAATCATTGGCTGTGTCGTGAATGGGCCGGGGGAGGCATTGATGACCGACATTGGCCTTACGGGTGGGGGCTCTGGCACGCACCAGATTTATATCGGTGGCGACAAGGCGCACAGGTTCAACGAAGGGGATTTGACCATCGTTGACCATATTGTGGCGTTGATAGAAGAAAAAGCGGAGAGCTTGAAGAACGCAGTTTAAGCCGCATCTCCCTATAGGGAGATGCGCCATTTTATCTCCCTCTCCCTTGGGGAGAGGGCAGGGGTGCGTGTCTTTCAGGTTCATTTACAGTATAGGCCTTTCTCCACATCAGATCTCGTCATGCCCGCTTTAGGCGGGCATCCAGACAAAAAAACTGGGCTCCCGCCTTCGCGGGAGAGACGTATTCTTATTTGAAATCTGTGTATATCTGTTTTTATTGGTGGCTTTTAAAAGAAGATTTTTAAACGCGGAGTCACAGAGATTCAGAGCTGTTCTTTATAAAGAATTTTACACAGCAAAGTGTTGTGGTGAAAAAATGCCGTTGCTAAAACCTACTTTTTTAACAACCCCAGTATCCCCTTGCTGGGCTTTTTTGAATCTTACTTCACATGCATTTCAAGTTTGCATGTGGCACTGGGGGCGGAAAGTTTTTCCAAAGACTGTTTGGCGCGCTCCACCACATCATTGTTGAAGTAAAAATCATATCGTGTGCCTTTCGCATCATCCTTGCTAAGCGCAATGTCTGACGATCCCCTTAACGTAGCAAAAAGTTTTAAAAGTCTTTGCTGTTGCTCTGGTTGTGTTGCATTTAGCTGAACACACCAGTCAAAGCCTTCGCTGTTTTTTCTTAAGTGAACTTCCAAAACAGAGGGGGCAGGCGCATTCACATCAAAAACATAGTTGTGCAACAGTCTTTTTAAATCTGCGGCATTTTTTTCAACGCGCTGGTGTGGGGTGGGTTCGCTGTTGTTTTTAAAAGCTCCGTGCATGGTGTTTTGCCCTCTATCGTTTTATGTCACTTTCGTGCGATTTTTTATTATATATTATGTCAATAACTGTAATTTATTGCAACTTCTTTTGCCACACTGGACAGATTAAATCCATTCCGTTATGACCTACCGCTATGGATTATTTGGAAAAATTGGCGCCCATAGCGGCGCGGCACAAAGATGTTGGTGAGAAAATGTCGCAAAGCGGCCTCTCCAGCGAGGAGATTGTCGCCCTTTCCAAGGAATATGCCGAGTTGCAGGAAGTCGTGGATATCTACAATGCCTATAAAAAAGCCATGGAAGACAAGGCTGGCGCGCTTGAAATGCTCGAAGACCCAGATATGGGCGAGATGGCGCAGGCGGAGCTGGATGAACTGGCGGAGAAAATCCCTGCGCTTGAAGACCAGATAAAACTCTCGCTGCTTCCCAAGGATGGCGCAGATTCTAAAAACGCCATCATGGAAATTCGCGCGGGCACGGGCGGGGATGAAGCCGCCTTGTTTGCCTCTGACCTGTTTACCATGTACAAAAACTACGCCGCCCTTCAAGGCTGGCGCGTGGAAATCATGGATATGTCGGAAAGTGATTTGGGTGGGTACAAAGAAATTATCATGACCGTGTCGGGTGATAACGTCTTTGCGAAACTGAAATATGAATCAGGCGGCCACCGTGTTCAGCGTGTGCCAAAGACGGAAACGCAAGGGCGCATTCATACGTCCGCCGCCACAGTGGCCGTGTTGCCAGAGGCCGAGGATGTTGACGTTGTGCTGGAGGACAAAGATTTGCGGATTGATGTGTATCGCTCTTCTGGCCCTGGCGGACAGTCCGTGAACACAACAGACTCCGCCGTGCGCGTCACCCACATTCCCTCTGGCCTTTTTGTTGCTATCCAAGATGAAAAATCGCAACACAAAAACAAGGCCAAGGCCATGAAGCTTTTGAAGACGAAGCTTTATGACATGGAGCGGCAAAAGTTAGACTCCGCGCGTGCGGCAGAGCGCAAAGGCCAAATAGGGTCAGGCGACAGGTCTGAACGTATCCGCACCTATAACTTCCCGCAAAGCCGCCTGACAGACCACCGCATAGGTTTAACGCTGTATAATCTGGAAGAGATTATGACGGGCGCGGGGCTGGGTGAGGTTATTAATACTATTATCACCCAATCGCAGGCGGAACAGCTTGCGAACTTGGATGTTTAATTTATCTTTTTAAAACAATGGCCTGTCTGCCTTTTTCGCAGCCCGTTTTGCCTTCTATTCGCGCTTTCAAATATAATAAAATATGGGTTCTTTAAAAACACTCTTCGGGGCGGCGGCGGTTGTGGCCAATATGGCTGGGGCTTCTGATGCCCAAGACATTCAATCTGGAATCGTAACTAGGGTCAATGGCGTTGAAGGCCGTACCCAGCTTTATGATTTGCCGGATGTTGTGCTGCCCAATTTTTATGGCGACCCTGAAGACGCTTTCAGAAACCCGGGGAATAGGACGGCGATAACGCAAGGGTATGATAGTATTGGCGAGGTTGATGAGCGCAGGCCCGTAACCCTTGGCATGCGTCAATATAACCCCATCCTGCAGATGATGGATTCCAACGGGCGCAGTTTTTGTACAGCCACCATTGCCACTATTGCGGGTTTTGAAACGCAGGAACAGGGCACTATCATCACCACAGCTGCGCATTGCGTTGAGGTAAGAGATCCTAATACAGATGAACATATCAAGTTCAGGCAACCAGAAGAAATTACCTTCGCGGGGAATTATCTGGATGACAATGGGCAGATTCAGTTCTTTAAAATGGGCGCAGACAAAGTCTGGGTCAACCCGCTATACAGTGAAAACAAAAATGCTGATATTGCCTATAAAGACAAACACGGATATTTCCCTGACAATATTGTTGAGGCAGATACCGCGCTGGTCTTTACCTCTCAGATAACACCACAGGAAGTTATACCCGCCAAAGTGCTTCCATCAAACTACAAAACATCTTTGGAAATATCTGAAAAAATTTCTGACGCGCAAGGACAAGGTGCAAAAATCATGTTTGCAGTTGCGGGTCATTCCTCTGACAAACCCTATTTGACTGTAGATGAACACAGTCTTGCTTTATACGGGGACTATGATGGCATGAACACTCAGGCAGATATTGTGCCAGGCGCCAGCGGCGGCCCCGTGTTTGTGATTGATCAAAAGACCGCAGAACTAATAGAAGATTCGACTACCCATCAGCCACTGATGTTCGCGGTCAACAGCACTGTCATTGATAAAACAGATCAGGCGCGGCATTCCTATTACAACATTGATACATTGCATGACGTCCCTTTTCTAAAAGAAGAGGGAAGGGAGAGTGATTTATATTGTGCGCAATCTGGCGAGGTTTTGGTTGATGGCCTCAACATCCGCGTTTCGCCTGATGTCGATGCGCAGCTTTTGGCACCAGACCGCTACCACCCGCAATCACAGCTTGGTAAGGGGGAGTTGTTTAATGTCCATGGCGACACAATCAATCAGTTAGGGCAGGCTTGGGCACTAGTAACCACAGAATTTGGCAGAACGGGCTATATCAGTGCCAACCCAGAATATGTCAGCGTAGATCAAAAATTTTGCTTTAAACTAAAGCTTTAAACGTTCGTGCCCGTATCACTCTTGCGTTAGGGATTCTCACTGGCTTGTGAACTCGCCAAGCTTTGTGTGTATTTTTTCTTGACTTTAATATGTCCTTTAACATAGCCTTTTAAAATGATTTTTGTGTTTGAATCAGTTTTGTTTTTTTTCAACGGCGCGATGAATATGCGCTGCGCGTAGGCGCATTTATATAAATTTTTCCCTTACATTTTGTTTTGTTGGTTGTGTTTTGCGTGTACGCAAAGCTCAACAACGTATTTTTTAAATTTCATGTTTTATAACAGGAGATAACGATGACACTTACTCAATCTTTAATCGAAAATTTTTCGAACAAATCTAAAACCTACAAAGACAACTTTTTTCATTTCAGCCACGGTGATAAACCATGGGAAATTGGGCTCGCCTACAGCTTTGGCCGTGCGGCAAAAACGTTGGATGGAGTTGTGGCGTATTTGCAAAACCCTACCTTTGATTTTGCGGCTATTACCACTTTT
>CAUJHK010000133.1 GCA_963204715.1 Pseudomonadota bacterium
TTTATATGTTGCTTCTACCAGAAGGCGGAATGTTTCTGCGCGCGGCTGGCCAAACATTTCCCATCTGGCAAGGCTTTGCTGGATTAAAAATAAAACCATGTCCTGAAATTCGTAAGGGCAATCAAGCCAGTCTTCAAAAAACTCGCGCGTCATGGCGCGGCCCTGTTCAGTATCAAAATCTATAATGGCAGAGGGCGGCAAAGCTTTTTCGCCCAGATCGCCATCATACGGCTCGCACTCCAAAAATCCCGCCAACTTTTCAAACGCGCCTTCCAGTGCCTCTTCGCAGTTATCAAACAAAAAGGCGCACTCCACCATCATACCCGCATAAAGCATAAGCACTTTCATGGCGTCTGTGCCCATTTCAGGCTCTTCGGCAAGGGCTTGAATCGAAGTGTGAATCCGAAGGGCCACATCGGCTTTTGCGGAATGTGTTTGCATGATGACGATTTGCGATCTTATTTGTTTATGAGGATGTTATAGAGAGAAGTTCACTTTGTGGATAAGCTTGGGGACAACCAAACGAATCACTCTATAAATTTAATCGAAATCCTCATGGTCGTAAATGCCCCATAAAAATTTTCTTTGCGCCCAGCCCTCATAGCCGCCGCTTTCAATGTCACACCATGCCTGCTCGCATGACCTTACGGAAACTACAACATTTGGCTCCAGATAGGCCAGAATGGGAGACTCTTCCTCAGGGTCTTTGCGTAAAGACACACCCTTTTCGCCTTTCACAACGGCTGTACGTGAGCCAGATAGTAGAGACTGATGCACCCACGCCATTTCGCCGTCAATGTCGCGGATTTTGCGCCATGTATCAAATTCTTGCACAACCTCCACAGGCATGCGTTTGCGCTCGTAAATCCATTTAATGGGGTATTTCAGCCCAGGGCCTGTGCGGGCAATCACCTTTTCATCCGCCAAAGCCACAAAGCGCGGGATGGGCAGGCCTGAGGATGACGCGCCGTCCTTGCTGTCCACCGCAAGCTCGCTATCTTTAGGCGGCGTTCCTGTGCTCTCTTCGGCCGCATAAACGGCAGAACAGCTCAAAAACACAACAAAAGCAGTAATGATTATTTTTTTGACCATAACCAGACCTGAATATGCTAAAAGTCCGCGGAATTCAAGTGCAGGCGTTTAAATATGAACAAAAGGCCCCATATCTCTATCGCTCCTATGATGGACTGGACAGACAGGCATTGCCGTTATTTTCACAGGCTTTTGTCCCCTCATGCGCGTCTTTACACCGAAATGGTGACCACGGGCGCACTGCTGCATGGGGATGTGGACAGGCATTTGAGATTCAATAAAGAAGAACATTTCGTCGCCCTTCAACTGGGCGGGTCAGACCCCGCAGATCTGGCCACTGCCGCCAAAATGGGTGAAGAGTACGGTTATGATGAAATAAATCTGAACTGCGGCTGTCCGTCTGAACGTGTTCAAAAAGGCAGCTTTGGCGCATGCCTGATGGCAGAACCTGAACTGGTTGCCGCTTCTGTTGAGGCCATGACTCGCGCGGTTAAAATTCCTGTCACCGTGAAGTGCCGCATCGGCATTAATAATTGTGAGGCCGCGCCATTTTTAAAAACTTTTTTAACGCGCGTGTCCGATGCAGGATGTAAAATGTTTGTCATCCACGCCCGTCAGGCGTGGCTTAAAGGATTATCGCCCAAAGAAAACCGTGAAGTGCCTCCGCTGGATTATGCTTTGGTGGCGCGCATGAAGCAGGAATTTCCTCATCTTGAAATCGTTCTCAACGGAGGCATAAAAACACTTGATGAAATAAAAACCCACCTTGCCAGTCATTCTGAAGCCGCCCCCCTTCCTCCCATCGGCTCGACGCTTTTGCAAAAGGCGGCTGACGACGATGGTAATAAATACCCCCCCATCGGCTCGACGCTTTTGCAAAAAGCGGCTGACGACGATGGTAAAAAATACGACGGCGTCATGATAGGCCGCGAGGCATATCAAAACCCATCTCTTCTTTTGGACATTGAACGCGACATTTTCAAAAACAAAAATGTTTCATCAAAGCAGGAGTGTGTCCGCGCCATGATTCCTTATATCGAACAACAGATGAGAGATTTTGGCACACCCATGAAATCCATCACGCGCCACATGATAGGGCTGTTCAATGGTCAGCGTGGCAGCCGCGCCTGGCGCAGAGCGTTGAGTGTGGATACGCACGCAGACAATGCAACGCCTGAAATACTTCTGGACGCTTTAAACCAGATTGAATTTTAACATGAAATTTTAGCTTGGCCCATCATTTGGTTTTACTGGGGCTGGCGCCTGGTCATTCGCGGGAGATTGTTTATGCGCATCACGCCATGCCCTTATTTTTTGAACCCCCTTATGCCCAATGGCAAAGCCAACCACGCTTCCCGCGACAACGCCTATGCCAACACCATGAAAGCCACCACGAACCCCAATAATGCCACCCGCCTTGGCACCAAGCCCTGCGCCATAGAGGCGGTCATTCACATCAAACCTCTCATAAACTTCTTCGGCCTTGATGGCGACCCTGCCCGCCATTTTGTCAACAGAGCGCACACCGTCCACAACAGCGGCTTTAACCTCTTTTAGTTCTTCTCTGATGTCTTTGGCAGCTTGTCCAAATTCTTTGCCCAGTTCGCGGGCGAACGCTTCAAAAGCGTGCTTTTGTTCTTTCGACATGATAACTTCCCTGTGTTCATTTTTTATAGTTTTGTTGCTTTAACCCTATCAGAGTGGGTAAAAATTTCAACAAAAACCGCTCGGCTGGTCATAACCCTCTCTCTACAAAACTTAAAATTTGCATTTTTTTCTAACTCATTGATAATGTAGTTAGTTTACTTGGAAAAACCTTAAGGACGCCCAATGCACTGGCAAAGGCTTGATCGCGAGAATACCCTGAAGACCATCGACAGCGTGAAAAGCGCGTCTGAGGCTGGGCTGTTTTCGCCCGCGACAAGTGAAGTGCAAAAAGCCAAACTCACATTTTATAACGCGGTGGATTTGTTCAAGCTTACAAACTTCGCCTCGCTCCCCTCTTTTACGTTTGAATATCTGGGAGATGGTCACCATTTTCATTATCTGGATGGAACGGAAAGCCCCATCTACATTATCAATGACAAAGGCCATTTGACGTTGAATGATCGCTCGGTGTTGGATTACTTGGAATTCTTTTTTGCTCATGTGACTGTGGATGATGACGAAATGTTCCTCATCAAAAACGTGCATGACATGCCACTTCTTGATTCGCTTGATGC
>CAUJHK010000134.1 GCA_963204715.1 Pseudomonadota bacterium
AACAAAAAACCGCAGTAATGACCGGTTTTTTGTATTAACCACAACGAACACGGCGAACACAGCGTTACCTATTGTCACCCCCGCTTTATGCGGGGGTCTGGTCTTTGGATGTTCCAAATGCCCTCACAAGGCGGGCATGACAAAACTATACTTTGCGTGACTTTGCACCCTTTGCGTTTAAATTTAAAAATCTTCTCGTCTTCGCGCCCTTCGCGTAAAATACTTTTTTAAAAGCCCCTCACCCCTGCCTTCTCCCACACACGCCCAAAGCGTCATCCCGAACGAACGTGAGGGATCTTTTTAAGATTCTTCCTCGTTACACTCGTTCGGAATGACAATTGTAATTATAAAAAAACCCGCCATCACAGCGGGTTTTTAAAATCAAAATAATTTCATTTAGTAAGAGCGTCTTGCACGTGGGCCAGAGGCAGAGCGTGGAGCATCGGAACGACCACCTTCGGAACGTCTTGGTGCATCACCCTTTGGCGCGTAAGGCTTTTTAAACCCACCATCGCTACGGGCTCCGCCTTCGCGTTTTACAAACGGGCGGTCGCCGTTTGAACGAGGGCGATCATTTGATGCGCCATCACGGTTGTATGGCTTTTTAAAACCGCCATCACGGCTTGCTTGGTAGCCTTCAGAACGGCCACCTTCGGTGCGTTGTGGGCGATCACCGTAGTTTGAACGAGGGCGATCAGAGCTTGCGCCATCACGGTTAAAAGGCTTTTTAAATCCACCGTCGCGGTTTCCTTGGTATCCACCTTCAGCCGTTCTCGGACGGTCACCGTAGTTTGAACGGGGACGGCCTGAAGAAGCGCCATCCCGGTTATAGGGTTTTTTAAATCCGCCTTCTTTGCGTTCACCAGAATTTGTTCTTTTGTAAGAATCTGGATTGCTTGCGAAATCTCCGCCTTCAGGGCGTTCACGTTTTACAAAAGGCTTTTTGAAACCACCGTCACGGTTTCCTTGGTAGCCGCCTTCTGAGCGTCCACCTTCGCGTTTACCTTGGTAGCCACCCTCTGAACGTTGTGGGCGATCATTACGATCAAACTCGCGGCGGGGACGTGAATCAAAAGACCCTTCTACGCCTTGCTCGCTGTTTTGAGGTTGATAGGCCGCATCAGGATTCCATCCGCCCTCTTTACGGTCTTTTCTATCGGCACGGCCAAAAGGCTTGCGCGATTTGAAATCGCCTTCTTTTTTCGGGCCGTAATTACGTTCGCCGCCGCCAAATGATTTGCGCTCGCCACCGAATTTTTTGCCGCCACCACCTGATTTACCCTTGCCACGTCCACCTTCACGAACATCGCTGTTCGGCGCTGATGGATCCAGCATGCGTTCAATATCACGCCACAAATGTTTTTCACCAGGAGAGATGAAAGACACGGCCTGACCCTTGGCACCCGCACGCGCGGTGCGGCCAATACGGTGAACATAGTCTTCTGCCACTTGTGGCAAGTCATAGTTGATAACATGTTCAATGTGTGGAACATCAAGCCCGCGTGAGGCAACATCGGTTGCCACAAGCACACGGATTTGTGATTTTCTAAACATGCCAATCACTTTGTCGCGTTGGCGCTGGCGAAGGCCGCCATGGATGGCTTCGGATGTATGTTCATCTTTGTTCAATTTCACTGACAATTTATCAGCAGAATGTTGCGTGCGGACGAAAATAATAACCGAGCCTTCACGTTTTTGCAGTTGAAGCATCAATTCATCATATTTGCGTTCTTGCGCAACATGCATGGATTCCTGCTCAATGTTTTCGCCTGGTTTTGATTGCACACCAGCAGACACACGTTCAGGATTTTGCAGATATTGTTTTGAGAATTTTATGATGTTGTCGGGGAATGTGGCCGAGAACATTAGAGTTTGACGCTCAAGAGCCGTTTCAGACAGAATAGAATCAATCTGAGGCATAAAGCCCATGTCGAGCATACGATCCGCTTCATCAAGAACAACAAACCCTACACGGTCAACCAAATCTGGATTGCTGCGAAGGTGATCATTGATACGGCCCGGTGTACCGACGATTAGACGTGGGCGACGGTCAAGCTGTGCATATTGTTTGCCAATTGGCTCTCCACCAATCAACAATGCCGTTTTAATACCATTTTGGCCTTTGGCCTCGGTCCCAATCATTTTGCGGGCAACATCGTGTACTTGTGAGGCAAGCTCACGGGTTGGAAGCATAACAAGGGCGTGCGCCGCAGGGTTGTTCAAAAGGAAGTTAATCATAGGCACGCAGAACGCGGCTGTTTTGCCTGTTCCTGTTTGGGCAGAACCCAGAATATCGCGCCCTTCCAAAGCAAAGGGAATGGCCAAAGCCTGAATGGGCGTTGGTGTTTCAAAATTCATGGCTGTTAAAGCAGATTGTAGCGCAGGGTGTAGCGCAAACTCATTAAAGTTTGTGGTCATAGGTTTTCTTTCGTCATGTATAAGCCCGCATCATTATGAGGCGTGCGTAGCGGTCATTTGCCGCGGTTAAAGCATCTGGGCCGATACTTAAAACCACTTATGCCGCCCGAAAGAATGGGGGAAGAGGAATGTTGTACCACGGGAATAATCGGCTTTTATTCTTAATTATCAACTAGTTACCGAAAACCCAAAACCTGTTTGCGGATGGGTTATCTCATAGATAGATGGTGGATGTCAAGGAAATAGATTTTAATATTTGTAGTCACCTTGAACTACCCCCACGTCATTCCGAACGAGTGTAACGAGGAGGAATCTTAAAGATCCCTCGACTTCGCTCGGGATGACAGTTGCATTTTTTACTTGCCAGCACGCAACCATTTGTGTTTTCATTTGTGTATGACACATCAATGCATAAATTACGGGCTTAATATTTCCCCCGCGCCGGTTTCAGCCGATGCGAAGGAACCCCGTGCTTTTATGCTGATGATGTGATCTAAAACACCGTATCAGCCGATAAAAGAAATAGGCTGATACAACAAAAAATCCCCCAATATACAAAGATTTTACGTTTTTCAGCCTTTCGTAACCGAGAGAGGGGAAGACTATGACACAAGAGCTTTTGAAACGATCCTTAGGACGCGATGATTGGGAGGAATTTCGTAACCTTCGTTTGCACGCGTTAAAATCGCATCCGTCCGTTTACGGTTCAAGCTATGCGCGTGAATCATTGCGAAGTGATGTCGAATGGCAGGATATTTTAGAATCAAAAACGATGCGGGTCTTTGGCGCGTTTAATGACAAGGCTTTGGTTGGACTTGCCGCGGCCTATGACTGGTTAAGCGATGAAACTGGAAAGTCTGCGTGCCTTGGTATGTGGTACATGACGCCAGAGTTTAGAAAAAGTTCTGAATTTACAGATCTTGTGAAACTTACCATCGCATGGGCAAGCGCGCAAAACAAATATGACCGCATTGTTGTGTCGCACCGTGAGGGGAATGAATCATCAAAGGCCGTAAACCAGCGACTGGGATTTGAATATTTTATGACCCGCGCCGACAGATGGCCAGATGGCCCCACAGCAGACAACTATTTTTACGAATTAAGGATAACAAAATGAGCCAAGACACAAAACAAAATCCTGTTTTAATCGACATTCCGATGCCGATTGTTACACCACGCTTGACCATCCGCCCACCGCGTGCGGGGGATGGTGCGGCGATGTTCAAAAATAAACTAGATTCTTTCAAGGAACTTAACAAATGGATGCCATGGGCAAAGGAGCTGGGCACGGTTGAACAATCTGAAACCACGGCGCGCGAGGCGCAGGCCAATTTTTTAAACCGTACCGATATCATGTTGTTGGGGTTTTTGAATGATGGTGGTGATTTGGCCGTGTCCACGGGGCTTCACCGCATGGATTGGGATTTGAGAATATTCGAAATTGGATATTACGTGACCACGCCGCATGCGGGAAAAGGTTTGGCCACCGAAAGCACAAATGCGTTGATACGCTATGCGTTTAACGCGCTTGCGGCGACAAAGGTAAAAATTTGTCATTCGACGGGGAATGATGCATCGCGCCGGGTGATTGAAAAATTGGGCTTTGAAAAAGAGGGCGTGTTTAAACGCGATGCACGCCTGAATGATGGGACATTAACCGACCATCATTGGTACGCACGTTTTGATGACAACAACTTACCCGAATTGAAAGTAACATGGTGAAAGATATGAGCAAAAATTATGAAGTTATAACCGATAGACTGATTTTCCGTGCGCCCATCATGGATGATGCGGTCATGATAAACGCCGCCATTAATGAGGTGTGGCATGATTTACAAATGTGGATGTCATGGGCGCATGAGGGGCAAAACACGCTGGAGGCAACCAAGGCGTATATCGCATCCGTAGAAAAGCAAATGGAGGGCGGCGGCTATCCGCTTATCGGACTTTGCCGTGACACGGGCAAGTTTGTCGTGGCCACAGGCTTGACCAAAACAGACGACGTAATGGAAACAGGGTATTGGGTGGCACGTAACTTTCAGGGGCAAGGCTACGCCTCTGAGGCCGCGAATGCCGTCACGCGTTTTGGTTTTGGCGCGTTTGGATTGAACGAGATGCATATCAACCATTATGAGAGCAATGAAAAGAGCAAACACATCATCCAAAAACTGGGCTTTAGCTTCACGCACACGACAAAAAATGGCCATGCGCGGTGTTTGGATGGTGAATTGCTTGATGTTCATCATTACGTCATGCGTGATGTGGGCGCCCTTCCCCCATTGGATGTGAGATGGAACAAATGATCCGCATTAACAACGAGCGTAAAATTTACGCCCACACATTGTTTACACATATGGTGTTCTTTTTGCCTGTCATTATCCCGTATTACCATTCCATAGGGCTGTCCTTTCGTGATTTTTTAATTGGCGAGGCCATATTCTCCGCCGTTGTCTTTGCATCCGAAGTGCCATCGGGGTGGGTGTCCGATGTCTGGAGCAGGCGCACGACATTGGTATTGGGCGGGCTTTTTGGCGTTGCGGGATATTCTTTATTGATAAATGCGGATTCACTTTTCACGGCCTGTTTGTCACAAGGCATAATCGGTGTAGCGGTGGCCTTAAATTCTGGCACCAACACGGCCATATTATATGACGGGCTGCATGAAGAAGGCCGCATTGAAGAATACCGCAAGATGGACGGCACGCGCCATGCCATAGGGCTTTATGGCGTGGCGGTGGCGTCGGCCATTGGCGCATTTGTGTTTACAATTCATCCAAAATTACCGTTGGTTTTGGACATGAGCGCCCTTATTTGTGCAATGATTGCCATATCCTGCGCGCGCGAGCCAAAGCGTTATACGCAAAGTGTTGAAAAAAACCTGTTCCATGATATGTGGAGCACGATGAAATACGCCCTGCATGGCCATAAAGAAGTGGCGGGGATTATCATTCTATCCGCCGTCATGTTGTGCGCAACCAAACTTATGATGTGGGCGCAGCAACCCTATTTGGAACAAGCGGGTTTGCCCGTGCAATGGTTCGGTCTTGTGTTGGCGGGCGCGTATATCTTTGGCGGATTTTTGGGACAACACAGCCATAGGATTGAACATATTGGCACAAACCGCAGTATTCTTAGCATTGTTGTGTTGGTTTTGATTATGGCGTGCGTTGTTTTGGGCGCGGGCGTAGGCGTTGTGGTGGCCATTCCGTTATTCTTAACAGGCACAGTTGCCTATGCCTGCGGGCAGCCCCGTATCAACAATGCCATCAACAACAATGTGGGGCCAGAGCGACGCGCAACCGTGTTGTCATCCGCGAGCCTGATGGTGCATATTTTGTTCATCCCATCGTCACTGGCCGTTGGATATGTATCAGAACACACAAACCTTCATGGAAGTTTATTTTTTATTGCGGGTGAGCTGATGATGCTGGGTTGCCTAGCCTTATGGCTTTGGCGCAAGCGTCATCATAATCTCGTTCCGGCGAAGGAAAGGTAGAGTCCATGGCGGATTATAAAAAGCATAGACAGGTTTTTCTGTGCCCGCCATGTTTTTAACGGCCATCCAGGACTCAAGCTCTTTGGTTTTATCTGCCAGAGTATCATTCCCTGCCCAGCCTGAAAAGCGAAGGACGGCGGCATCATAGGGCGCTCGTTCGATTAGAGTTATGGCTGGATTTTTTGGTTTTGGAATATTCGCCATCGTATAGTCCGCCGGCATTACAAAATGAACTTTCCATGTGTTTTCAACACCCGATGACTGCTGGGTGACGGGGGCAGTCATTTCAATTTTCGCACCCTTGTCCGCCTGCTGCGTGACGGGAGCCGTCATAGCAATTTTCGCCTCGCCATCATTGTTGCCAAAGATGTAATCTGCCAGAGCGCGAAAGCCATTGTTAATCGCCTCTTTTCGATCCCCCGTCATCGTGACCTCGGCAACAATCATAGGGTCATAATGGCGGATTTCGATGTCACCGTCTTTTTGGACAACAGAATAGGATGGTTCTTTGATTGAGCCCACGGCGCATCCTCCAAGAATTGTTGCAAGAAAAACAGCAAGTATGATTTGTTTCATGCTTTTGATATAGGCGTTTAAATGGCCAATTCAACCATCACAGGCACGTGGTCGGATGGTTTTTCAAAATCCCGGGCGATTTGATGGATTTTATAGGATTTTAGTTTGGGTTTAAGCGGCGGCGTCACCCATATATGGTCCAGCCTGCGGCCACGATTGGACACGCTCCAATCCTTGTTCCGATAACTCCACCATGTGTAGCATTTCTGATCTTCGGGCACAAAGTGACGCACGCCATCCACCCATTCAAGGCTTTTGTAAAAACGGGTGAGTTTTTCAACTTCAATGGGTGTGTGGGAGACAACACCCAAAAGCTGTTTGTGTGACCAGACGTCATGCTCCAGCGGAGCGATGTTAAAATCCCCCACAGCCACAACCTTGTCTTTGGCTGTGTACTGGTCTTTAAACCATGCCGCGCATTCATCCACAAAATCCAGCTTGTGCGCAAATTTATCGTTTTGTTCAACATCAGGAATGTCCCCGCCTGCTGGGATGTAGAGGTTATGAACGTCCACACCCTTTGCCGTGACGGCAATATGACGGCAATCCTCGCGCCCCACGCGATGATGAACATCTTTTTTCGTGAAGGGGATTTTGGATAAAATGCAAACGCCGTTATAAGATTTCATGCCATGAAAATGCTGGTGCGTGTAACCTTCATCAGTGAATATTTGTGATGGGAACAATTCATCAGGGCATTTTGTTTCTTGCAGGCAGACAATATCAGGGGACAATTCACGCATCACATCCACCACAATGGGTGCACGCAAGCGGACAGAGTTTATATTCCACGTCAGGATTTTCATGAAATTAAAACGGCAATTTCACACCAGCAGGAAGGCCAAGGGACGACATCATCGTTTGCGTTTCCTGCGCAACCTTTGCATCGGCCTTTGATTTTGCATCATTGATGGCTGTGACGATTAAATCTTCAAGCATTTCCTTATCATTGGCATCTATGATTGAAGGGTCAAGCGTTAAAGACTGGCATTGCCCTTTGCAGGATGTCACAATTTTCACCGCGCCGTTGCCCGCAGAACCTTCCACCATCACATTCGCCATCTGCGCATCAAGATTTTGCATCTTGTCCTGCATGGCTTTGGCTTGCTGCATCATTTTTGCAATGTTCATTTTATTACGTTCCTATTGTTTGGTGTGAATATTTTTTAAAACCGCATCGGGGAATGTGTCAAACACCTGTTTGACCAGCGGGTTTTTGCGCACGGCGGCAAAGCGTGCCTCTTGCGCCGCAATTTGCGCCTGTTGCAAGGTTGGCGCACCCACAGAGGACGATAGCGTAACCATCCAGCGTTTTCCCGTCGCATCCTTAAGCGCTTTGGTTAAATCCTGCGCGAGTGTTTGCGGGGCATCAGGCGCGGCGCGAAACTCCAGCCGCCCTTCTTCAAGTTTAACAAGATGTACGCACAAATAAACCTGTGAGGCCAGCGCAACATAGCCCGCCTGTTCCAGAACGCTGCGCACATCTTGCAAAGATGTGATAGCCGTTATGGGTTGAGCAGAGGGCACAGCAACCGGCTGTGCGGCCAGCGCGGCGTTGGTGGTAGTATCATATAATGCGGGGGAAGGCGCGGCCACATTCACAGGCGCAGAAGGCGAAGGCGCGTGCGATGTGCCAGCGTTTCCAGACATCTGCACCATAGAGGCACTGCCATCCTTTAATTTTTTAATCAAGTCCGCAGGGTCTGGAAGATCCGCCGCATAGGCAAGGCGTATCACAACCATCTCCGCCGCTTTTTGTGGCAGTGGCGCATAGTTCACCTCGTTCAAACCCTTAAGCAATATCTGCCAGATGCGGGTGAGCGCGGGCATGGATAGTTTTGAAGCCAGATCTGCGGCACGCTCCATTTCCTCACGCGCCATGGCAGAAAGCGATGTTTTAGCATGGGGCACAGCGCGAAGTTTGGTCAGCAGGTGTGATAAATCAAGCATATCACCAATAATGACGGAAGGGTCTGCGCCTTTGCGGTATAAATCATCCATAATGGAAAGCGCGTTTTCACAATCCCCCTTCATGGCATAATCCAGCAAGGACAACACCATGCCGCGATCCGCCAGCCCCAGCATGTCTTTGACCTTTTGCGCGGTAACATCCCCTTGGGACAACGCAATGGCCTGGTCGAGCATGGACAGGCCATCACGCGCAGAACCATCCGCCGCGCGGGCAATCAAATCAAGCGCCTCATCATCACAAGAAACGCCTTCCTTGCCACAGATGGTTTTGTAATAAGCAGAAAGTGTTGGTGCATCAATGCGGCGCAAATCAAACCTTTGACAGCGCGAGAGCACCGTCACGGGCACTTTGCGGATTTCGGTCGTCGCAAAAATAAACTTCACATGCGGCGGCGGCTCTTCCAGTGTTTTGAGCAAAGCGTTAAACGCATTTTTGGAAAGCATGTGCACTTCGTCGATGATGTAGATTTTATAACGCGCGGATGTGGGAGCATAGCGCACGCCATCAATAATTTCGCGGATGTCATCCACGCCTGTGCGGGACGCGGCGTCCATTTCAAACACGTCAGGGTGGCGGTCTTCAGTGATGGCGCGGCAAATCTCGCAATCATCCGTGTTGCCCGTGGTGGGCCCCGCCGTGCCATCCGCGCCTGTGTAATTCAACGCCTTGGCAATAATCCGCGCCGTTGTGGTCTTCCCCACACCGCGAATCCCCGTCAGCATAAAGGCATGCGCAATACGGCCCGATTCAATGGCGTTTTTAAGGGTGCGCACCAGCGCCTCCTGCCCTATCAAATCATCAAAGTTTTTGGGACGGTATTTGCGCGCCAGAACGCGATATTCTTTTTGGTTTTCTTTGGATGTTTCAGACATCCCTTATACCTAGAGCGATTCCGAAAGCTTTTCAAACCTGAAAAGGAACAAAAGAGTTAATTTCAAGATGGATGTGATGGTTTTTAAAAAAGGGGTGGAAGGCCGGGCATGACCCGGGGCAAATTCGTTGCGGCTGCTGTCTTTCGACCCTGACCGGATTGGCGAAGCACCCGCCCACGCCGACCTTCCGAGGAGCGTTTTAAGGGATTAATAACAAAATTGCAACAATGCCTGTTAGCCAGGCAAAACGCCCATAAAAGACATAGTGCCAGCCAAAAGCGATATTCGACCCGATGTCGATATTTTTTGCGCAGGGGGCGCGATATCGTAGTCTGGCGCTGGTTGGGATCTATGCAATGGTGGCTGAACGCTGGCAAAACGAACTGACATAGGCTGTGGCCTAACCTCTCTTGGGAGTATAATCTTCTCTTGAACATAAGCCTGATAAGGGCAGACCTCGCCACCCGCTGGCTTTTTAAACATTCCTCTTAAACTGAAACTCATAAGATCCCTCTTATTAACCATTAACTTGTTATAATTTGCACATAAATAAGTTTATGGAAATGATGGTAACGAAAAATCTGAGCCCTTGCAATTATTTTTTAAAGACTTTATCAAGTTTTAGACAATTTCTTAACGCCGTTGTAGCTCAGTCGGTAGAGCACGTCATTCGTAATTAAACGGTCGGCTAGAAAAAGCGGTAGAATACTAAGGGGTTACGACTTAACCCCCGCTCGTAAAAAGGTGATAATAAGGTCGAGACATCTTTTAGGCCGTTGTAGCTCAGGGGTAGAGCAACGCATTCGTAATGCGTGGGTCGGAGGTTCAAATCCTCTCAACGGCACCATTTTCCTCACTTTTTTCTAAACTACGCCACCTTATTACGGCTCCGTAATAAGGTCTTTTGCCTCTA
>CAUJHK010000135.1 GCA_963204715.1 Pseudomonadota bacterium
ATTGGGGTTGTTGTTTAAAAGCGCACGCGTAATGGTTGTTTTTCCCGCTCCAGAGGGCGAGGACAAAACAAACATCAAACCCCGTCTTTGCAAAGCTGTATCCATAAGTTTCTATATCCTGTTGAAGGATATATTAGCCAGTCAAAAACCATCTGCAAAGCACCCATTTGTATTTATTCCACGCAATGCTATCCTCCAGACATGAAAAACCTGCCTAAATCCATACTTATTACGGGCGCGTCCAGCGGAATTGGCGAAGCATTGGCATTGGAATATGCTGCCCCTGGCGTCTTTTTGGCGCTTTGTGGCCGCAACAGCCAAAGGCTGGAGGCTGTGGCACAAACCTGCCGTGAAAAAGGCGCAGTGGTGGACGCTGCGGTTTTGGACGTAACCGCACAAGATGAGATGAGCGATTGGGTTGTGGGCATCGATCAATCACGCTGTCTTGACCTTGTGGTTGCCAATGCGGGGGTATCGGGTGGCTCTGGCGGCACGGTGATGGCGGGTGAGCCGATGGATCAGGCGCGCATGATTTTTAACGTTAATCTTATGGGCGTGTTAAATACACTTTCGCCTGTTCTGCCACGTATGGTGGAACGAAGGGCAGGCCAAATCGCTATCATCAGTTCCATGGCAGGCTTTCGCGGTTTTCCAAGCGCGCCAGCCTACAGCGCATCGAAGGGCGCGGTGCGTTTTTATGGGGAAGCGCTGCGCGGCTCTCTTGCCCCTTATAACGTGAAAGTGAATGTCGTGTGCCCAGGCTTTGTGCGCTCACGCATGACGGATGCGAATGATTTTCGTATGCCCTTTTTAATGGATACACAAAAGGCTGCCCAAATTATCGCAAAAGGGCTCGCGCGGAACAAAGGCCGTATCGCTTTCCCCTTTCCAGTCCATTGCTTTTGCTGGTTTTTGTCGATTCTTCCCGATGCGCTTGCGCAAAGACTTCTCACAACGTTGCCTAATAAGAAGTAGAGTTTCCAGTAACTTATCTAAATACTAAGTTTTTGATTGAGTTTTGTAACAAAATAGGCCATTTTTCTTTAGCGGTGACTATTTGTATTATAGATTTAGCTGGAATCATCATTTTATTACCACATCTGTATAAGGGATGGCTTCCTGTGAGCCAGTCATTTCATGGATCTAAAAACTTTGGAAGAAAAATCAGTTAAAGTAACGTCGATCCTCAAAGCCATCGCGAATGAAAAACGCTTGATGATTGTATGCATTCTTATAAATGGTGAAAAGAATGTCGGAGAGCTTGAGCAAATTGTAGGGCTGAGCCAGTCTGCGCTTTCACAGCATCTCTCTCGCCTTCGCAGGGACGATATTCTGGCTACGCGACGGGCAGCGCAGACTATATTCTATTCTATTAAAGATCCAAAGATTGTTAGTCTTTTACAAAGTCTTTGCGATATTTTTGGCAACAAGCCTAGTTAAACACTGCCCCTAAAACATTTTCTACGCTGATATCTGCCATATTTTCTTTTTGCAAAGTTACAACCTGCCCGCCCAGCGGACTATGGCGTTTGGGGTCTGTCTTGTTTCCGAACAGAACAATGGTCTTGCACCCCGTAGGACCAATGATGTGCATAGGCCCTGTGTCATTACCCACAGCCGCCATCGAGGCCCTCGCCAAAGTGGGCAAATCAAATAGATCTGTTTTCCCATTTAAATCAAGACAAGTGGGCACGTGCAATTTTATAAAGTCAGTAGCTTCTTTATCATCTTTTGTGCCAATCAAAACAGGCAGAAAACCTTTTGCATTTAAATGCCCACACAAATCCTTGTAATGTTCTTTGGGCCAGCGTTTATGGGGGTGCTTTGGCGCCCCTCCTGGGACAATCAAAACATAGGGCGTCTGTGGTTTGACAAAAGATTTTTCGCTCTTCATCCATTCGAGCGTGTCTATGGCAATATCATCAATGCCCGCCAAAGAAAGATTTTGTACAAGTCCGTAAAAGGCTTTGCCAGATGTTCTGTCCTTTGATGTGTTTCGATGGGAGGCACCTTTGGCAACACCTACCCACTGTGGCTTGGGTTTAAATAGTTTAAAATAAAAAGATGTCCTGTCATTGTTTTGTAAATCATAGACGCGCCAAAAATGATTCTTGTTCAGGGTGCCAGATAGCTTTACCCAATCCAAAGGCTCATACCATTTCGGGCGTTTGTCTATGATAAGCTCATCTGCATATCCACTTTTTGTGGCAATTTTTTCAAATGGTTTTGTTGTCAGGAGGACAATTTTATCGGTCGGATGCGCCTGCCTTATAACGCGCATGATGCCAAGGCTTTGGATAAAGTCGCCCAGCGCGCCAAGTTTTATTATCAGGATGGATTTTTGATTCATGCGGCCTTTTCAAGATATTTTGTTTTTAAAAGCTCGGCATAGACATCCAATGTTTGTTCAACCATGTTTGTTTTTGTAAAATTGTCAGCCACATGCGCCATAGCTCTTGTGGCCATTATATAATGATTTTGCTCATCCATGGAAAGTGCATCACCAATAGCTTTTGCCAGGGCATCGGAATCGTTGGGAGGAACTAGCCACCCTGTGACCCCGTCCAAAACTGTTTCCATGGCGCCGCCATGGTTTGTGGCCACGACAGGGCGCCCCATGGCTTGGGCTTCAATGGGCACTCTTCCAAAGCCTTCTGGTTCAATGGAGGCTGATACAACGACATTTGAAAGCATATAGGCAGCAGGCATGTCATGACACTGACCAATGATACGAACGCGCCCTTCCAAATTTTTGGCCGTTATGGCGGCCTCAACCTCCGCGCGGAACTCGCTGCGCCCTTGGTCATCTCCCACCATCACGCAATAAACATCTTCCCTGTTCAGTTTTGCGATAGCATCGATCAGGACAAGATGTCCTTTCCAGCGTGTCAGGCGGCCAGGCATCATAACAATCAAACAGCCATCAGGCAGGCGCCAGTCTTCGGATAGTTTTATAAGATGCGTAGGCGCAACGGAAGAGGGGTGAAATTTTTCCAGCGCAACCCCGCGATGAATAACGCGAATATTTTGTTCCTTGATATCGTAATTCTTTAAAAGATAATCCCCTACATAATTTGAAATGGCGATAACAATTTCACCGCGTGCTATGGAAGAGTTATAAAATCTTTTTGCTTCACCCGAAATATTAAAAGGGGCATGACATGTGGTCATAAACCTTGCTTTCGTTGTATCGCAAGCGCGCCATGCCGACCATGCTGGTGCGCGTGACCTTGCGTGAACAATATCCACTTTCATATCACGAATAATTTTTTTCAAACGTGCTATGTTCCGCCACATGACAAAAGGATTTTTGGAGTGTACGGGAAGGTCTATATGAATGGAGCCGCTTCTTAATATTTCTGGTACGCGGTAACCGCCGTTCGACACAACAATGGATGTTGCGCCAGATTTGACAAGACCTGCCGCAACGTCAATACAGCCTTGCTCGGCCCCGCCTGCACCAAGACAGGGAATAATCTGCATAATAACAGGGGCTCTTTCTTTCTTTTGTATATTTTTTGCTTTTTGCAAAATCTGTATCTTCATGATTGCTATAAACCGCTTTTGCTTTTAAGGCATTGTTTTATAAAACAGTGCCCAATATAATATGACTTATACTGGTATCATAAATGCCTTCTCTCCTCCAAAAAAAACGACCAAGGAGATATAAATATGTCTGTATCGTTTCTAGTGCGTGATCGTGAGCCAGCCCTAGCGTATTTGGTAAGGCCACCTGCCACCGACAGCAAACCAACCTTTATGTTTTTGACGGGGTTGGCGTCCGACATGATGGGCGGCAAGGCAAGCTTTCTTGACGAGGTTTGCACCCGCGAAGGTTTTGGCTATGTTCGTTTTGATTTTAGAGGCCACGGGCAATCACAAGGGGTTTTTGAAGACGGGACAATAGGTCTGTGGCTTTTGGATGCTGTGGCTGTGCTGGATAGAGTGGTTGGGGACAAAGGCACTTTTTTGATAGGGTCTTCCATGGGCGGGTGGGTGTCACTTTTGCTGGCAAGGGCTTACCCTCAAAAAATTAAAGGACTTATAGGACTTGCGGCGGCGCCAGATTTTACGCAGGACATCAAAGCGCAGATGAACGACCGGCAAAAAAAAGATTTAAAGAAAAATGGATTTTTTATTCTGCCTTCCGATTATGGCGCAGAGGGCTATAAAATTACGCAAGATATCCTTGATGATGGTGAGGCGCACTGTGTTTTGAACTCTGCTTTACAGATAGACTGCCCCGTGCGTCTTATACAAGGCAAAATGGACACGGATGTTCCCTGGCCCACCGCGCAAAAAATCCATGATGTTTTGACAACTCTGGATAAAAAAATTATCTACCGCGCGAAAGGCGATCACAGGCTGTCCACACCAGAAGATCTGGACGTTTTGCAAAAAACTGTCATGGAAATGGCGGGTTAGTTTATTTGCGTTTGTAGCGGAATCTATTTTCGGTGTCGCGTTTGTTAAAGGGCTCATCCGCTTTTTTCTTGCTGTCACCAGTATGCCTTGCTCTTGTTGCTTTTCCAATAAAAGGCCAGTCACGGAAAATGCGGGATATGGCCAGCCATAAGAAAAATATGACTGCGGGCACAGCGGCCACCACGGTTGTATATAGCTCAAGGATGGGGTCCACCCATCTGCGCCAGGTGTCTTCTTGGACGGATGCTCTTGCTTTTTCATAAATAGTCGGCGTGTAATGAACGAGAAGATATCCAAAATCGCTGGCATGATAGGCCTCTTTGTCCATTAAAACGGAGTCTATCTGCAGGCTTTCAATTTTGGCTTTATTTTCTTCATTTTTGTAAAAATTAGTATAAAGATCAAACCCCAAAGCTGCCAAAAACGGCAGCAGCAGGATAAAACCCCATAATTTCAGATGATCGCTCATAGACGCCCTCTTGGCATAAATAAATAAGTCTGTAGGCATAATAACAGCTTATAAGCCCAAGGAAAAGCGGCCTTTGGGCGCAAGCTGGGCAGGGGGGAGATCAATGCTTGAAATTTCTGGCTTTATTCGATACTGTCCGCCGGTCTTTTAAAAGATGGACAGGTGGCCGAGCGGTTGAAGGCGCACGCCTGGAAAGTGTGTAAACGGTTAAACGTTTCGCGGGTTCGAATCCCGCCCTGTCCGCCATTTAAACCGTAATAATCCCCCTGATGTCGCTAAAATCCTCAAGCCTACAAAGACCAGTCAATTTCGCTTTGATGGGTTTGCTTTAAATAGTCATTGGCTTTCGAAAAATGCGCGCACCCTATAAAGCCGCGATGCGCCGACAAAGGGGACGGGTGAACGCTTTCCAGAACGAGATGACGCTTGGCGTCTATGAAAGCCCCCTTTTTTTGCGCATAAGCCCCCCACAGCATAAAAACCAGATTCTCCCGCCTATCATTCAAGCTTTGGATAAGATCATCTGTTAATTCTTCCCACCCCCTTTTTTGATGAGAACCGGCTTTGGCTTCTTCAACAGTCAGTGTGGCATTTAAAAGCAAAACGCCCTGCTGCGCCCAGTTTGTTAAATCACCATCTTGCGGCACTGAATAGCCAAAATCCCTTACCAGCTCTTTGTATATGTTTTTAAGGCTGGGCGGAGGTTTTACGCCTTGGGGGACTGAAAAGGCCAGTCCATGTGCCTGCCCCGCACCGTGATAGGGGTCTTGCCCCAGGATAACAACCTTCGTTTTTGCGAAGGGCGTTTCGTTCAGAGATTTAAAGAGGTTTTGCTTAGCAGGAAATATAGATTTTCCTGCGCGTGATTGCTCATCAAGAAAACTGTCAAGCCCATGGAATTGCGGACTGGAAAAGAAGCCAGAGCATATATTTTTCCATTGCGGGTCAAGGATGTCGTCAAGGTTGAGCATAGGAATGCGTAGCACCCCCTTAAAATTCTGGCAAGAAGTGACAAACAAACGTATAAAAGACCATGGCAAAAAATAAGCTTTCTATATTTGGTGATTATATACGTGAAAGTCTTGAAGACGGGGCTTTTATCAGGCTTTCTTTGGGGGGGTATGCAGGCAAGGAAAAAGATCTAAAAAAAGTCCTTGTCAGAAAAATTAATATTAAGGATACACCTCACCTATCTTTTACCTATCGTTATCAAACCCACGATATTGTCAAAAACTATCTGCTCCCAGTCGCACAAGAAAAAATATTGGACTATCTTTCTTCAGGGTTCTCCAAGGCGACATTGTTTACGGTCAAAAACGATATCTCATATCCTTCTTTGAAATTATCCAAAGCCACCCAGAAACAAGATGAAAATTTAAGTCATGACCGTGTGAAAAACAGACATGTGGAAACAAGGGGAAAGCCTTATCTGCATGACTTAAAAATTACGGATAAAAATGGAGATGTTTTAAAATCTGCGCAGGATAAGTTCCGCCAGATTGATAAATATATTGAAATTCTAGCCACGCACCTAAAGGGGTTTGATCCTCAAAAAAATATCAATGTGGTCGATATGGGGGCCGGAAAGGGATATCTGACTTTTGCTTTGTATGATTATTTGACATCGACACTTAATATGAACGTGACTGCTATGGGTGTTGAATATCGCAAAGACCTTGTAGATTTGTGCAATAAAATTTCTACAAATGCAGGTTTTTTAAATCTGGCTTTTAAAGAAGGGACAATTGAGGATTTTGATGCAAAAGATGCCAATGTTCTTATAGCGCTTCATGCCTGTGATACAGCCACGGATGACGCCATTGCCAAAGGTGTAGAAGCCAGTGCTGATTTGATAGTTGTAGCGCCATGCTGCCACAAGCAAATCCGAAAGCAGATGGAAAAAAACGCGATTCATAACCTTACTGATTTTATTGTCAGGCATGGTATTTTTATGGAACGCCAAGCCGAGATGGTAACAGATTCTTTAAGGGCTTTGATGCTTGAACATGCTGGCTATGATGTAAAAGTTTTCGAGTTTATATCAGGCGAACACACCGCAAAAAATATTATGATCGTTGCGAGCAAGAAGAAGAAAAATGAACAAGTTCAAAAATCAATTCTTCAAAAAATTAATAAAATAAAAACAGATTTTGGAATTGATTTTC
>CAUJHK010000136.1 GCA_963204715.1 Pseudomonadota bacterium
TAACGATACTTTTTGCGCGAAACCTTTTTTGCCCTCAGCGTTTTGGTTCATCACGGGCCGGCAGTTAGCACAGCTTTCTAAAACTTCTATAGAAAAGGGCAGGGCGGGCAGGTCTATGGCGTCGTTCTTTTCAAGCTCTTCAAAAGGCAGGCTTGCTATTGTGTCCTCGTCTTTTTGAATGGTTAGAACGCGCGCATGAAAGTCAGATAGGCTCGCGGCTTCTTGCCCTTCGCGTAGCATAATAAAGTTTTCTTTTTGCGTGGCGGCAGTCAAAAGACCGCCCACCATCAACAGCAGTACGCCAAAGTGGGACAGTATGTTGCCAGCCTTGCTTTTTTGCCACGGGCTAAAGCCTATAAATTTTACCAATAAGGACGCGCTGATAAAACCAAGTGTCAAATAAGCACCTGGCATAGGCAACACCCCCAGCCAGACAATCCATGAAGAAAAATAAAGCTTTTGTGCGGTGAATATTCCCATTTCTTTTTGGGCGATGGTGCCGATGATTAAAAGCACCATCAGCCATGGAAAGCTGTAAAAAATGACCTTCGCGCTCGCCAGAGCAGCAAGGACGGATTTCATGGTGAGGCTGTTGCTTTGTGAAGAACTCATCAGGGTTATGAATTAACCCTATGCCAGATGTTAATCAATCCATATTTGCCGATGGTGCATTAACACTGAGTAAAAGGACATTAACCTTTTACTTATGGCATCAAAATTGCTTTTGTACCCCTTGAGTACAGGAGGATGCTGTACGCAACTACAAGGATTTTTCCTTGTAAAAACAAGAGAGAAGGTCATGAACACGACAGGAAGACGTGTTTTCTCTGCTGGTATTTTAGGGACGTCTCGGCAAAAAATGCCGTTTTGGGCGGAAATTTTTGCATCTCAAGACATTAATATTATGTCTATAGTTGCACAGATTAAGGGGGTTCGTGATGATTAATCCATCCATCCTCTCCGCCTCCCTAAACAACAGCCTGATTTCCATCAAGGGTGCGCAGCGCATTATTGATCTGGCGTCATTGCGCCTTGCGACGGGCAAGAAGGTCAATTCGGCGCTTGATAATCCGCAAAACTTTTTTGCGGCGAAGTCTTTGGGAAATCGCGCGGCAGACCTGAATCGCCTGCTGGATGGAATAGGCTCTGGTATTAAAGTTATTGAAGAGGCCGCCCATGGCACAAAGGCCGTTGAAGATTTGCTGGAGCTGGCTAAGTCACATACGCAAAATGCGCTTGATGCGCTGCGGGCACAATCTGCACCTGTTGTGGCTGTGCCGCCATTGTCTTCACAAATTCTGGCCAGCAATCCCGTGGCCTATTGGCAGCTTGATGAAACCACTGGCACGACAGCGACCAACCAAGGAAGCATTGGTGCGGCGGTTAACGGTACATATTTGAATACGCCAACATTGGGTGCACCAGCACTTTATAGTGATGCAGTATCCAGTGTTGGTTTTAACGGTATAAATGAAGGAATTTCTGTTCCTACCCATGCGCAGATAAATGGTTCAAACCAACCATTGCGTACGGTAGAGCTGGTCTTTAACGCCAATACAACATCAGGTCGGCAGGTTTTGTATGAAGAGGGCGGTGGTACAAATGCTCTATCGATATATATCTTTAATGGCAGTGTTTATGTGAACGGGCGTGATGCGGGTGCGTGGGGCCCTGTCACCATTTCTGCGCCTATTGTGGCGGGACAAACGTACCATGTTGCCTTTACGTTTGACTTCCCAAATTCAACATTCACAGGGTATCTAGATGGCGTGTCAATGGGCAGTGCGCCTGTTAATTCTGTATTTGCAGCGCACACGGCTGGTATTGGTATAGGCTATATGAACAGTGGGTCATGGTTCCATGACGGGGTTCAAGGCGGTAATAATTTTTATCTTAACGGGCGTATTTCTAATGTCGCGGTTTACAACGCGGCCTTGTCCGCAGCCACTATCTCGGATCACGCGCTTTCAGTCACGGGCGGGGTAAAAGTTTCGGCAACAGATCAAAAGTTTGAAAATATTCTTGATCAAATAGACATGCTGGTTAAAGACGCGCAGTATAGAGGCATCAATTTGTTGATGTCTGATGACCTGACCACATACTTTAATGAAACCAAAACATCGCGTCTTGAAACCAAGGGTGTAGATTTTACATCCCGTGGTCTTGGAATTAAGCGCACCTCTTTTGCCACGGAAGATGGGTTGAACGGTATTATAGAATCAATCAACAACGCCATTTTGCAGGTGAGGTCTTACGGAACAACGCTTTCTAACAATTTGAACATTATAAAAATCCGTAACGACTTTACCCAAGACACCGCAAATATATTGCTTGCTGGCGCGGCGGAATTGGTGGATGCGGACCAGAACGAAGAGGGCGCAACACTTCTGGCGGCGCAAACAAGGCTCAACCTTGGGCTGACCTCGCTCTCTATCGCCAGCCAGTCCAATGCCAGTGTTTTGAATCTCTTTGCTTAAATTGTGTATTTTGAGGTTAAGTTATGGTGCCGTTGAAGGGATTCGAACCCCCGACCCCGTCATTACGAATTTGATTATGGTAATTTTAATATGGTTCAGGCTCTAACCATATCGAACCATATACCGCGTTGAGTTTATAGGCGTAATTTCTGATTTTTTGGTTCTTAAAAGCGGCGATTTTAATATCGTTCAGGCTCTTGCAATACCCCTCAACATTATTATCACCTTATTATCGCCTTTTTACGGGTGGCATCGACCTGACCTAAGAAACCTATGAGTTCGCTTAAAAAGCACGCCTGCACATTCCGCTAAAGGCCACAGGCGGATTAACTTTTTTATATACTGGGTTTGATTTGAATTTCTGCATCTGGAAAGGCTTTTGTCAGTCTATTGACAGTCTCAAGGGTATCGATGCCCCATTGATTGCTGAGAATGTATGTTTTTCCAGCTACATGAAAGAACTCTCCCTCTTTGATAAAAAATCTTTGTGAAAGAGGAAGAACACCGCCCCGATCATCTTGCATAATTGTTTCATAAACCTGATTGGCGTTTAGCGTTCCATC
>CAUJHK010000137.1 GCA_963204715.1 Pseudomonadota bacterium
TTGCACTGGCACATAAAGTACCGTTCTTTACGTTGCTGACTGCCGCGCGGGCGGGTGTTCAGGCCATTCGCGGCATGACAGCGCGTGAGATTGATGTCAAACCCATCCAGCAGTATTTTATGCCGAACGTGGATGCCGAAGCCGCAGAATAGAGCCATTTATAAAATATTTGGAACTTTTGGTCACGCCCTTCGTTGTCTAGTTGCATAGGATAAAATTGAACAACGACATATGAAGGAGATTACCATGAAACATTTAACACTCGGTGCTGCCGTTATTGCTCTCACCCTGTCCATGTCTGCCCCCAGCTTTGCGAAAGAAGTCAAAGAACTTGTGGGCTATATGAGAACAACAACCACAGTCAATGACCGTGATGCAGAATTTGCCAGAATGGACACCAGTGGTGATGGCGCTGTAAATTTTAAAGAGTTTCAAAAAGTTGCCATTTTGGAAAACGAATATGAAATGTTCAATATGAACGACACAAACAATGATGATTTGCTCTCGCTTGAAGAATACCGCGTATTCAGCAAAATGGGTCCTTCTCGCGTGTCTAATGGACCATCAAGAACCAACTACAACTTTAACAAGAAGCCAATGAATTACTAATTTACGGCTTTAACAAAAACGAAGGGTTTTCGGCAGGCGTCGGAAACCCTTTTTTGTTGACATAAAATTGTTTTGTTTATAGATATCTTTGCTAGAAGGTGTTTATGACTGATTTTGATATGTTGGATATATACGGTTCTGGCCTGGGTTTTACGCAAAAGGTCGGGCCTCACATGCGCTTAAAAGCCGTTTATAAAAAGAAGGCGGAGGTTGACCTGCCAGACTATCTCCTGCAGCTTTTAAAATCCCACACCATGGAAATATTTTATAAAAACGACACGCCCACAGGCCTCTTGTCGCTTGAGTTCAAGGCGGGAAAAAACAGTGTTTACTACAGCTCCGCTAAAACCACCTTTGCCCAACTGCTCAAAGAAGAGGCAGAACATCTTGAAATTGTATATGCGATTAAGGACAATTTGGTTCGCGTGGAAGGCCCTATTCCACAGCTTGCGGAACTTGTAGGAGATTTGCATGACTTAAAGCTTCGCAATCGCTTTTTAACGCTGGCTAATGTCATTAACGGCCAGAAAATGGCACATCCCCTTGCACGCCAGCCCTCTTGACGCTGCCCGCACAACTCTCTAATTTATACCCATGTCCGCCCTTTGGCGGATTTCTTTTTGATAAGGAAACGGCAGGCTAAGACAATGGATAAAATACCCATGACACGCGAAGGCGTCCTCGCGCTGGAAAAAGAATTGCGTTTGCGTATGAGCGAAACCCGCCCCAAAATTATAGCGGCCATTGCAGAGGCACGCGCGCATGGTGACCTGTCAGAAAATGCCGAATATAGCGCGGCCAAAGAACAACAAAGCCATAACGAAGGCCGCATCAAGGAATTAGAGGCCGTTATCAGCGCGGCAGAGATAATTGACCCCGCCCGGTTTATTGGCCACACGACCGTAAAATTTGGTGCAAGAATTGTCATTGTTGATGAAGATACGGACGAAGAGCGCAGACTCCACCTAGTTGGTGAATATGAATCAAACGCAGACCATGGGAAGATTTCCATCACCTCCCCCATTGCGCGTGCGTTGATGGGCAAAAGCCAAGGGGACTCTGTGAAAGTGCGCAGTCCCAAGGGTGAGGTCAGTTATGAGATTGTCGAAGTGGTTTTTGAGTAATTATTCAACATCCACTGGCACACCAGGTTCTGCTTTTGCTGTGCGGACAAGCGGCATGGTTTTTACAGACGTTACATTGCTGGCAGACGTTAAATTTTCTGTCAGGAATTTTTGATAGCTTTCCCAGTCCTTAGCCACGATACGAAGCAAGAAATCCACCTCACCCGATAACATGTGGCACTCACGCACCAAAGGCCATGCGCGGCAGGTTTCTTCAAAAGCTTTCAAGTCACTTTCGGCCTGTGAGGTCAAACGTACAGACGCGAACACCGTAATGCCATATCCCATGGACTGTGGGTCAATCACGGCATGATAGCCCTTGATAAACCCGTTTTCCTCCAGCGCACGCACACGGCGAAGGCATGGGGGGGCGGAAATCCCTGCCCTTTTTGCCAGCTCCACGTTGGTGATACGGCCATCGGCCTGCAGGTCTTTGAGAATCTTACGGTCTATTTTATCGAGCTTAATACGTCGCATCAGGTCACATTACTAATATTGTTACGGAATAGCGAAAATATATTCTGACTTTTCGCAAGGGTTTGATATAAAGTTGCTAAAGAGAAATTACAAGTGGTTTATTCGAAGGCGCAAAGATATTAATTTACCCATGAGTGTCAACCCCCAATCCCTGCAATGCTGGGTCATCACCGAAGGTATGGCTGGAACGCAAAACCAATGCCTTGGCGTGGCGCAAGCGCTGGGCGTGACGCCTATGGTCAAACAGGTTAAATTGCGGGGGTTTTGGAAATATCTGTCCCCTTGGCTGCCCATTGAAACAAACTCCATGTTTGATACACCGCTCGAAGGCCCATGGCCAGATTTGGTGATTGCATCGGGGCGTAAAAGCATCGCCGCTTCGCGTTACATCAAAAAACAAAGCGGCGGAAAAACCTTTACGGTGCAAATTCAAGACCCGCGCATATCACCAAAATATTTTGACCTTGTCGCCGTCCCTGCTCATGACCCCGCACGCGGCGAGAATGTCATTGTGACAAAGGCCGCGCCCAACCGTGTGACGTCTTCTATACTGGCCAAAGCCCGCAATGATTTCGCGCATCTTTTTGCCATGATGCCCTCCCCACACATCGCGGTGATGCTGGGGGGCAATTCAAAGGCTCACATCATGACTTTGGCAGGCGTGGAAAAACTGGGGCAGCAATTGGCAAACCTGTCAGGCAGTTTGATGATTACTTCCTCTCGCCGCACAACCATCGCCCAGCGTGATGCGTTCTTGCGCGGCTTGGGTGACAGGGCACACTGGTACTGGGATGGAAGCGGTGAAAACCCTTATATGGGTATGCTGGCATGGGCGGATTACATTCTCGTTACGGCTGACAGCGTGTCCATGCTCTCGGATGCCCTCACAACAGGAAAACCCGTTTACATGATTCCTATGGAGGGCGGATCGGCGCGGTTCGATCGCTTTCATGAGAGTTTGCTCAATAGCGGCGCGGCGCGCAGGTTTGAAGGTGTTCTGGGGCCTTGGAGCTATGACGCATTTAACGATTCCGCCCTTATTTCTGCAGAAATCTTAAAGCGTATGGCCTTATAACCTGCGGGAAAACATCACAAACCCCTTTACCCCTCCAATCCCGCCCTATATGAATAGGGCATACATAAATTTGAGAGTAGACATGCCTAAAACACAACATACACAAGTCCTTATCATCGGTTCTGGCCCTGCGGGTTATACCGCCGCCATTTACGCCGCGCGGGCAAATTTAAAACCCGTTCAAATTTTGGGGCTTGAGCCTGGCGGCCAATTGACCATCACCACCGATGTCGAAAACTACCCTGGCTTTGCAGACCCCATCCAAGGTCCATGGCTGATGGAACAAATGAAGGCGCAGGCCGAACATGTCGGCACGCAAACGGTTTATGATCTTGTGACCAATGTTGATTTCTCCAAACGCCCCTTTACCGCAACGTGCGATAGCGGCGATGTTTACACTGCCGATACCATCATCATCTGTACGGGCGCGAAGGCACGCTGGCTTGGGCTGGATTCAGAAAAAACATTCCGCAATATGGGTGTGTCTGCCTGCGCAACGTGCGATGGTTTCTTTTTCAAAAACAAAAAAGTTGCTGTTGTCGGCGGTGGAAATTCCGCCGTCGAAGAAGCGTTGTTCTTGTCCAACATTTGCGCCGAAGTCACCCTCATTCACCGCCGTGATAAACTGCGCGCTGAAAAAATTGCGCAAGACAGGCTCTTTGCCAAAGACAATGTTAAAGTTATCTGGAATGCCGCCGTCACAGAAGTCTTGGGCGTAAAACCAGGTGAAGGTGATATGCCAGGCGTAACGGGGATTGTGTTGACAGACACCATAAGCAGCGCAACAAGTCAGCTTGCGCTTGATGGCATGTTCGTCGCCATTGGCCATGACCCTGCGACAGAGCTGTTTAAAGGCAAGCTGGATCTTGATGAACAAGGCTATATCATCACAGCGCCTGATTCCACAGCCACAAATATTGCAGGCGTATATGCCGCAGGTGACGTCAAAGATAAAATTTATCGTCAGGCCGTCACGGCGGCGGGCATGGGATGTATGGCGGCGCTTGAGGCCGACAAGTTCATTCAGGCCAACGAAGACTCACACGCAAAAGCAGAGGCAGCAGAATAAAATGGATTGGGACAAGCTAAGAGTTTTTTATGCGGTGGCAGAGGCTGGAAGCTTCACCCATGCGGGAGATACATTAAACCTATCACAATCTGCGGTCAGCAGGCAGATAAGCACACTCGAAGACAGCATTGGCGTGACATTATTTCACCGCCATGCGCGCGGTTTGATTCTAACCGAAGAAGGTGAGCTGCTACAAACGGCTGCCGCCGATATTTTTGGCAAACTTTCTATGATTGAAGGCCAACTGGCTGATGCGCGAAAGCTCCCCGAAGGGCCGTTGCGTATTACGGTGGCTGAATTTTTAGGCTCCACATGGCTTGCTCCAAAGCTTGAACAGCTCCGCCGTGAACATCCAGACGTTCAACTCACCATGCTGCTTGATGACCGTATCTTTAATTTGAACATGCGCGAAGCAGACGCCGCTATTCGTCTTTACAAACCTGAACAGCCAGAGCTTATTCAAAAGCAGCTCACCAGCATTCATTTTCACATCTGCGCTTCTAAGGACTATCTAAAGGCCAAGGGCACACCAAAAACGATTAAAGATTTAAAAAAGCATACGCTGATAGGGTATCCTGAAAATGTCCCCGCCCCGTTCGCTGATCCAAACTGGCTTTTTCGCATCGCAGAGGTGGAAGCCGAAAGCGTGCAATCAGACACCATTATGATGAATTCCA